>CAWUXN010000204.1:0-3173 GCA_963926415.1 uncultured Loktanella sp. | reverse complement strand
AGATCACGGGCGAGGGCACGCCGGTGATGATGATGGCGGAGTGTCAGACCGTTGGCGGTTATCCCCGGATCGGCACGGTCATTGCCGCCGATTTGGCGCGTGCGGCGCAGGCTCCTGTAACTGCGGCGCTGCGGTTTGAATGGGTGGATGTGGCGCAGGCGGATGCGTTGTTTGTGCTTGAGGCGCAGCAATTGTTGGTGCTGCGGGGCAAGGTGCGCCCGCTCGTGCGCGATCCGCGCGACATTCCAGATTTGTTGTCCTATCAATTGATCAGCGGCGTGACCGCTGGCAGCGATATGGAGCCTGCGCGATGACCAAGACCGTCGATCTGAACGCCGATATGGGTGAAAGCTTTGGCCCCTGGCCGATGGGGCAGGATGCAGCGCTACTGAAAATCGTGAGCTCGGCCAATATCGCCTGCGGGTTTCATGCGGGGGACCCGGACACGATGGCGCGGACGATGGACTTTGCGCTGGCGGCTGGTGTCGCGCTGGGCGCGCATCCGGGGTTCGCGGATCTGCAAGGATTCGGGCGGCGGCGAATCAAGCTGAGCGCGGCAGAGTTGACGCATCTGGTGCAGTATCAACTGGGTGCTGCGATGGGCATGGCCGCGGCGCGCGGCGCGCGGCTGGCGCATTTCAAGCTGCATGGCGCGCTGGCGAATATGGCGTCAGAAGATGAGGCGATGGCGCGGACCTGCTTTGCCGCCGCCTTGGCGGTACAGCCAGATTTGCGGCTGGTGGTGATGCCAGGGACGGCGTTGCAGCGGGCGGCGACTGCCCTTGGCGCCGCGCAGGCGGCAGAGATTTTTGCGGATCGGACCTATAACGCCGACGGCACGCTGACGGATCGCAGCCAGCCCGGCGCAGTGGTCCATGACCCGGACGCGGCAGTGCGCCATGTGCTGGGTATGCTGGCGGCGGGCGGGATCGTGACGCCGCAGGGTGATGTGCTACCGACGCGGATCGACACAATCTGCGTGCATGGCGACAGCGCCGAGGCGTTGGAAATCGCGGCACAGTTGGCCGCGGCGCTGCGGGGGCAGGGCTACACGATCGCCGCCCCCCGCTGCTAGCTTGGCAGGTATTCGTCGGCCCAGCTTTCGCTGATCTGGCCCGAGGCTAGCATCTTTTCAATTGCGCTGTCGCCGTAGCCCAGATCGCGTAGGATCGCGCGGGTGGAGGCACCGAATTTCTCGGTCGGGGTGGGGGCTATCACCGGGGTTGCAGCGGTGCGGACGGCGTAGGGGTCCAGCTGCGTAATCGTGTGGCCGCTGGGATGATCGGCAAAGATCGAGAAGGCATAGCTGCCAAGGGTCGTGCCTGGCGTACCGTCGGCGGGGCGGCTGTTTTCGGCGCGCAAGGCTTCCAGGTTTTCGCAGATCGCGCAGGCGATGTCGGCGGCGCGCAGGCGAGCCATCCATTCGGTCGCGGGCTGGTCTTGGAACGCCGTCGCCAGGTAGGTCGCGCGGTCTTCTTCTGCGATGCCCGGCAGGTCTGACAGGCCTTCGACTTGGGCGAAGCGGGGCAAGTCCGCCTCATACGCGCTGAGCAGGACATAGACGCCGGAGGCGGTGCTGTAAAAGCGGGTCAGGGCCTCGTAGCCGTTGCTTTCGGGGCCAGAAGGTTCGTCGAATAGGCCTCGGCGGCGGTAGTCAAAGCAGAACGGGATTTGCAGCAAGCCGCTGTTCGCGGACAGGGACGTGCGGCCCCGGCCGATGCGGCCAAAGCGGTGTTTTTGATACAGCGCTGCGGCCATGCCGAGCGCACCGCCAAAGCCGCACATCACGTCGATGGTGCCGACGTGGGCATGCTCCTCTGGTCGGTGCATCGCGCCGCCAAAGCGCAGCATGATACCCGTCGTCGCCTGCACCAAATCGTCATAGCCGATGTAATCGGTGCGCACGCCGCGCCGGACGCCGCTG
This sequence comes from uncultured Loktanella sp., assembly GCA_963926415.1. Classification (GTDB taxonomy): domain Bacteria; phylum Pseudomonadota; class Alphaproteobacteria; order Rhodobacterales; family Rhodobacteraceae; genus Loktanella. The sequence goes on along the minus strand of CAWUXN010000204.1, from coordinate 1,249 downwards.
AAGCAATCGAGCTTGCAGAACAGGGCCTCTGGGTTGATGCGGCGAAGGCTTTCTGCGTCCAGACCGACGGACTTGATCTGGCTGTCGGGGGCGTTCCAGACGATCATGTCCACGGATTTGATCAGGTCTTCGAACAGCTTGCGGCCGTGGGGGGATTTGATGTCAGCGAGGATCGAGCGTTTGCCACGCCCTTGGCTGATGCCGTAAAGCACGGTGTTCCAGCTGTCATACATCGGCTGCGCAGGGTCGAGCTTGATGACCTCTGCGCCAAAGCGGGACAGGTAGCTGACGGAATGCGGTCCGGCGATGACGTTGCACATATCGAGCACGCGCAGTCCCGACAGCCAGCCGGTGCGGGGCGCGTCCGGGTCTGCGTCTGGGATCGTGGTAGGCATTTTGCGCAGGGTGCGCAGCGCCTCTTCGACCGTAGTCCAGGCGCGGGGGGCGGGGGTCAGGGCCTCTTGGCCGCTTTCTTCCATCCAGACGACCGGGCCGGGCTGGATCATGTCGCCGTAAACCGGGTCGGTGACGTCGATCATCAGGCCGGCGGTGGCGGCGTATTCGTCGGTGATCCATTCCTGCAGCCACCGCTGGGGTGCGGCGGGGATACCCGCGCGGCCGAACATGCGCTGCCATTCGATGGAGGTGCGAGTGATGAACACCTCTTTCATCCGGGCGGCGATCCGGTCAGCCCAGTCCTTTGGCATTGGGTAGACACCAAGAGAGGTTTGCGACGTCCACTGGTTCTGGGGTTTGTAGGTGTCGTCCTCTTCCGTCAGCCCCTCGGTGACCAATTCTTCATAAATACCAAGCACCTCCAGGCAGCGGCGGGCGTGGTGTTTGTGGCTGGGGCAGACGACGTAGAACATGCGCCCGTCTTTGCACATATAGTTGCGATAGAAGGGGTCCATCAGCTCTTGCAGGTCGTCGTAGGTCAGGGCCATGGGCAACCCTTCGATGCGGCGGCGGTTGATTTCGGCCTCTCGCTGGGTGACGTAGCGGGCGGGCATGCTGTCGACCTTGAGAGAATTGTAGCACAGCCCCTCCATTACGGCGGCGGCGAGGGGGACTTCGATTCCGTCGCCAAGGCCGGTTTGCTGGCGCGCTTGCAAGGCGAGCACGGCGGCAGAAGCGGCGATTTGCGAGGCGTAGGCAGAGGCGAGGGGGAGCGGCGAGAAGGATGGCGACAGTCCCATCAGTACGCGGTTCTGGCCCATGTCGGTAAAGACGCCAGAGCTGGCGGCGACGA
>CAWUXN010000203.1:0-2703 GCA_963926415.1 uncultured Loktanella sp. | reverse complement strand
TGCCCTGAGCGATCTGATGGCCGAGGAGACGCACAATGACAGTAAGCCGATGCGCCGCTTTGCCGGGATCGAGCTGGGCGATGATCGTATTCCGGACGAGACAACAATCCTCAACTTCCGCCACCTGCTGGAGTGTTACGGGCTGGCCGAGGCGATCTTTGCGGCGGTGAATGCGCATTTCGCCGACAAGGGTATCACCCTGTGTTCGGGCACACTGGTGGATGCCACGATCATGTATGTGCCGTCATCGACCAAGAATAAGGCCGGGGCGCGAGATTCCGAAATGTCGTCCACGAAGAAGGGCAATGGCTGGTTCTTCGGCATGAAAGTCCACATCGGCGTCGACGCCGAGAGCGGCGTGACCCATAGCCTCGACACCTCGACACCTCGACGGTCGACTGCATGACAGCAGGGTCTGGGACGCACTGCTGCATGGCAACGAGATCTCGGTGTGTGCCTACAAAGGCTACGTCAGCGCCCGGCCTGGCCGCTTCTGGGGTGTCATGCGCAAAGCCACGAAAGGCGGCAAGCTGCATCTGCTTGAGGAAAGAACCAACCGCATTATCGCCAAGGTGCGGGCACGGGTCGAGCATCCCTTCCGGGCTATAAAAAGCCAGTTCGGCCATGTGAAGACCCGCTACCGCGGTCTTGCCAAGAACCAGGCTCAGCTCTTTACGCTATTCGCCCTCGGCAACCTGCTCATCGTGCGACGAAAGCTGAGGGCTGACGACGAGTCCGGCCGAAAACAGTTATAACGCCGCAATAACGGCCCAGAAAGTACGATGCAGACCGCTTTCGCCTCCAAAAGGCGTCGCCACAGCGATCAGGCGGTAATCTCGGCGCAGCCGACAGTTTTGATCAGGCGTTTCTTTGTTCTAACTAGCTATGCGTTCCATCCCGGATGATCACATTGATCCTCGCCGATCTGCGTTTTTCATGGCAAGATCGGCTCTGAGTGACATTCGGAACAGAGTGCAAGCATGCTATCTCTGTTGCGACCCAAAGCCCATTCATGTCGCAGGACAAGGGCACCGATAGGCAATGACAACTTCGTCCGCATTTCAGGACGTGATGAAGGTCCGGTTTGGGTCAGATATGGTGCTTGACGCTTGGGTCAGGATTGCCTGACGGACCGATGCGGTTGGAATAAGGAAATCCGCCGGACCGATTCAAAGCGGCGCGACGTTCGGCGCGCACGCAGATCTGGGGCATGCGGGCAGGGCGCGGTGCCTCAAATCTGCGCTTGTTGAGCACAAATGCGGCACCACTTGATCAGTCCTGCGCCGTCAGGGTGATGTCGCATTGCAGGGCCTGCAGGCTGACACGTTCCGCGTTGGGGATATCGTTGCCTTCGGCGCGGCGCGTGGCGGTGGTGCGCGAATGGTTTAGCGACAGCCAGCGCTGGATCAGCCGCGCGCGCAGCTGCGGCATCGGCACTTCCAGCCGCACGGACAAATCCCATAGGTCTGCCAAATTTGCCCAGGGCATCTCGTTGAACATCAGATAATTGCCCTCGACGATGATCACCGAGCAATCGGCGGGGACGACGACAGCGCCGGCAATCGACAGGTCACGGCTGCGGTCGAACATGGGGGCCACGACCTCTACCGTTTCTCTCATGCGGCGGATCATGTGCAAAAAGCCGTCGGCGTCGAATGTTTCCGGCGCGCCCTTGCGCCCACGCAGGCCCCGCGCGTCCAGCACATCGTTATCCAGATGAAAGCCATCCATCGGCACGATCATTGCCGAACAGCGCTGCTGGTTTAGCCGCCGTGCCAGTTCTAACGCAAGCGTCGACTTACCACTACCGGGGGCACCGGCGATGGCGATTAGAATCCGCTCCTGAGTCTCGTGCATCTCGTGCACCCGCTCTGCCAGTTGGTTGACCTGTTCTGTGATGTCTTGCATGACTGCCCTCGCTTCGCGTTTCGCTCGTTTGTGGGGGAGGTTATCGCTGACCGCCCCCAGGGCTGAAGGCAAAACCGCCCGCCCTGCGCCTTTTGCGTAACATCCATGACAGCAATGACACACACGCTGGGCAGGCCGCCCGCTTTGGCTTAAATTAAAATCATGAGCGATACTCTTCAATCCGGTCCTGCCGCCGAACCTGGCCCCATCAGGCCGCAAACCAGCAAGCTGATGCAGCTGTGGGCGCTGATGATGGCCGTCTGGACCACCGCAACAGAGCGGCACATCTCTTTGATTGCCGCCGGTGTCGCCTTTTTCGGGATGTTCGCCCTGTTTCCCGCCATCGCCGCCATTATCGCGGTCTTTGGCCTGCTGGCTGACCCCTCGATCGTGGTGCAACAGCTGGAACTGATGAAAGAAATCATCCCAGAGGAAACCTATCTGCTGTTCGTCGGCCAGATGGGCCGTTTGCTGGCCGCGCAGACCGGCACGCTAGGCTGGGCCTCTGGCCTGTCGCTGATGCTGGCACTGTGGGCCGCCCGCGCCGGAGTCGCGGGATTGATGGAAGGGCTGAACGCCATCGCCAACCGCCCCGCCCGCAACGGGTTCAAACAGATCGTCGTGGCACTGACGCTGACCGTGACACTAGTCGCGCTGGCGATTCTTGCGCTGGCGGCCGTGGTCATCGCGCCTATCGCGATGAAGTTCGTCCATATCGACACCGGCACCGCATGGCTGCTCGAGATAATTCGCTGGATCGTTGCGCTGTTCGTGCTTTATGCCGCACTATCGCTG
>CAWUXN010000202.1:0-2520 GCA_963926415.1 uncultured Loktanella sp. | reverse complement strand
GCTTGGGCGAAATCCCAAGGCGGCGAGCGCGGCTTTCCATGGGCCGGTTTGCGTTTCCGCATCTGTGAGGTCAGATGCTCTATGGCATCTTTGATAATGCCAGGCTGCACGGCTTCGTCAGCTTTCAAACAGGGACTTCCGATTGGTGCCTCGATCTTATCCGCCACGATGGCACGCTGCGCCAGGGCGGTTCAGGATGCCATGGTCGCGGCCTTTGATGATGCCGCCAAAGCTGGCGTATCCCGGGCCAACCTCGCCGCGACTATTGCCCAAACCGGCCGCTTCGGATGGCTTGGGTGCCACTTTGGCGGGCTGCACCGGTTCAAGCGCAGCTTTGATCCCCAATGGTCCCCGCTGTATCACGCGGCCCCAGACCCCTAGCGCTTTTTGTGGACGGCCGCTGCGGTTCTGTGGTCCCTACCGCGGCCCCATGCCCGGCTGACAAACTGGGCCTGGCAATTGTGTTTTCCCGCACTTCATGCGACGTAATACGCAAACGTCCGCTCCGGACCCACGCCACAGACCGAGGTCACCCATGACAAACGCATTCTCCCAACTTCTCGCCGCGCGCGACTGGATCCTCGCCGATGGCGCAACAGGGACCAACCTGTTCAATATGGGACTATCTTCCGGCGACGCGCCAGAGATGTGGAACGTCGATCATCCTGATCGCATCGCCAAACTGTATCAGGGTGCCGTTGATGCGGGCTCTGACCTGTTCCTTACCAACACCTTTGGTGGCAACGCCTCGCGCTTGAAACTGCATGACGCGCAGGGCCGCGTGATAGAGTTGAACAAAGCCGCCGCTGAAATCGGCCGCGAAGTCGCCGACAAATCCGGCCGCACCGTCATCGTTGCCGGCTCTGTAGGCCCGACCGGCGACATCATGGCCCCGATGGGAACCCTAACGCACGAAATCGCGGTCGAAATGTTTCACGAACAGGCCGAAGGCCTCAAGGCTGGCGGCGCAGATGTCCTCTGGGTCGAAACTATTTCGGCATTCGAAGAATACGCCGCCGCCGCTGAGGCGTTTAAACTGGCCGATATGCCATGGTGCGGCACGATGTCCTTTGACACCGCCGGACGCACCATGATGGGCGTCACCTCGCGCGACATGGTAAAGTCCGTCGGCAAGCTCGACTACAAACCGCTGGGCTTTGGCGCAAACTGCGGCACCGGCGCGTCCGACCTTCTTCGCACCATCCTTGGCATGACGGATGCCGAACCCGATCTGCCGCTGATTTCCAAGGGCAACGCGGGCATTCCGAAATACCATGATGGCCACATCCACTATGATGGTACACCAAAACTGATGGCCGATTATGCCGAACTTGCCCGCAACTGCGGCGCAAAGATCATCGGAGGCTGCTGCGGCACCACGCCGGACCATCTGCGCGCCATGCGCGAAGCGTTGGAAACACGGCCAAAAGGCGATCGTCCGACGCTGGACGACATCACCGCAGCGCTCGGCACCTTCTCTTCGGAATCTGATGGCACTGACGGCAACGGCCCAGTCCGCGCGGCCCGCCGCGGCAAGCGTCGTATCTAAAAAAGCGGTCGATCCGCTTCATTTTGCTAAACAAACTACCTCAGGAGGCATCTGGCGGTAGCCCCTTCAAAACATGTCCATCTGATCGCCGGCCTGCGGCGGAACGGCAAACAGATCTGTGCGCAGCGGTGCTAATGTACAATCCAGCCCGAGCCGCCGCGACGCCAGATTGAACCGCTGCCGCAGAAACCGCGCTCATTCGCCCTGCCCGGTCATCCGCGTGCCAAAGGCTGGGTCACAGTCCAACCCGCCGTGCAGCTCCCTGACCCGCCCCATGATCCGCGCGGCACGATCCGGAAAAGTCGCCTCCAGCTAGTTGCGGAACAGCCCCGACACCTCACGCGGCAAGCGTAGCACGATAGAAGACGCAGCCTTCGCCCCCGCCTGCGCGGCCGCTTGTAGAATTACCTCCAGCTCATGATCCGTCACCGCCGGCAAAACGGGTGACAACATGACACGCACGTCGATTACCGCATCCGTCAACTTCCGGATCGCCCGCAGCCGCACCGCCGGTAAGGGCACTCGCGGCTCCATCACGCGGGACGTCGCGGGATCGAGCGTCGTGATAGAGATCCCGACCCGCACCAGGCCCTTGGCCGCCATCGGGCCCAAAATGTCGATATCGCGGGTGATTAACGAGCCCTTGGTGATGATCGCGACCGAATGATCGAACTCTGACAACACCTGCAAAAGCCCGCGCAAAAGTTTTCGGTCCCGCTCGATCGGTTGGTAAGGGTTGGTATTGGTACCGATTGCGATAGTCTGCGGCAAATAGCCTTTCGCCCGCAATTCGCGCCGCAGCACATCAGGCGCTTGCGGCCGCGCAATCAGCTGGGTTTCAAAATCGAGTCCCGGCGACAGCCCCAAATAGGCATGACTGGGCCGGGCGTAGCAATAAATGCACCCATGCTCACCCCCCACGATAGGGATTGATCGACCGATCAAACGACAAATCAGGCGAACTGTTGCGC
>CAWUXN010000201.1:0-3447 GCA_963926415.1 uncultured Loktanella sp. | reverse complement strand
ACGGATCGGAATCATTCCGTCCGCGCCGGTGCCATCAAGCTTCACGAACACGCCAAAGCGCGCGATTCCGCTGATCCGGCCACCGAATTCGGCACCCACATGCTCCGACAAAAACGCCGCCAAGTAACGGTCGGTCGTATCCCGCTCGGCCGTCATGGACCGGCGTTCCGTGTCGGAAATCTGCTTCGCGGTCTCGTCCAGATGCTCGATATCCCACGGCGACAACCCGTCTTTGCCCCAGCCATGCGCCGAAATCAGCGCGCGGTGGACGATCAGGTCTGAATAGCGCCGGATCGGAGAGGTGAAGTGCGCATAGTTCAGCAGCGCCAGCCCAAAATGGCCAAAGTTTTCAGCGTTGTAATAGGCCTGCGTCATGCTGCGCAGGGTCGCGATGTTGATCAGCTCGTCCGCGTCGGTGCCTTGTGCCTGCGCCAGCAGCCGGTTCAAATGAGAGGTCTTCAACACCTGCCCCTTTGCCAGCACCAAACCAGAAGCCTCGGCCACCTCGCGCAGGGCGTCCAGCTTTGCAGGGCTAGGCTCTTCGTGAACGCGGAACAGAAGCGGGGTCTTCTTCGCGATCAGCGTTTCAGCCGCGCAGACGTTGGCTAGGACCATGAACTCCTCGATCAACCGGTGCGCTTCAAGGCGTTCCTTGAAGTTTACCGCCGTGACCTTGCCGTCCTCATCCAGCTCGATCCGCCGCTCTGGCAGATCAAGGTCCAGCGGTTGCCGTAGAAACCGCGCCTTTGCCAGCGCGGTATAGGCGGCGAACAAAGGCTTGATGATCGTCTCGGTCAGCGGCGCAGTCTGCGCGTCAGGGTTGCCGTCCATCGCCGCCTGCGCCTGCTCATAGTTCAGCGACGCGATAGAGTTCATGATGCCGCGGTGGAATGTATGGCCGGTCTTGTGGCCAGTCGCATCGACCTGCATTTCAACGGCGATACAGGCGCGATCAACGTTTTCGTGCAGCGAACACAGATCGCCCGACAAGGTATCGGGCAGCATCGGCACGACGCGGTCGGGAAAGTATGTGGAATTGCCGCGCTTGCGCGCTTCGCGGTCCAGTTCCGACCCCGGCGTGACGTAGTGCGCCACATCGGCAATCGCGACCCAGATAGTAAAACTGCCGTCGTCGTGGGCGTCAACATAGCAAGCATCGTCGCGGTCGCGGGCGTCCACAGGGTCGATGGTCAGCAAGTCAATCTGGCGCAAATCCTTGCGTCCCTTAATGCTGGCAGGCTTGGCTGCGTCTGCCTCTGCTACAACCGGATCGGGGAAATGGTCGGGAATGCCGTGCTGATGGATCGCAATCAGGCTGACCGCGCGGGGACCACTGGGATCACCAAGACGGCTGACGATACGGGCCTTGGGTAGGCCCATGCGGCCCTTAGGGCCGGTCTGTTCAGCCTCTACCAGCTCTCCGTCCTTGGCACCGCCCGTCGCACCGGCGGCGATGACGAATTCCTTGTCGGACCCTTTGTCGATCGGCATGACGCGCCCGCCTTCGGACGCTGCGCGATAGATGCCCAGAATCCGTTCCGGGTTGGTGCCGATCCGGCGGATCATCCGCGCCTCATAGGCATGCGGCTCACCGGGTGTTTCAGTCAGCCGCGCCAGAATGCGGTCGCCTGCGCCCAACGCCGGGTCGGACGAGCGCAGGTTCATCAGGATGCGCGGCGGCGGCATGGCGTCGTTCCAGTCGACCGGGCGGGCGTGAATGTCGCCGTCGGCGTCGGGCTCGTCGACCTGTAGTACAGACACGGGCGGCAGTTTCTGCGCATCGCGATAGGACGAGCGGCGCTTGGCCAGCTGACCCTCTGCCTCCATCTCTCGAAGCAGTTGTTTCAGCAGAACACGGTCGGACCCCTTGATGCCAAAGGCGCGGGCGATGTCGCGCTTGGCACTTTGGGTGGGATTGTCCGCGATGAACGCGAGGATATCGGTCTTGGAGGGGATTTGGGTCATGCCGGGGCATCTAGCACGGCAATGGCGGGGCGTCATGTTTTATGTCGCTGCTGCGGCCAGTCCCCGCACCCCCGGAGTATTTCGGGCAAGATGATGTGACTTAGGCGAAGTAGTCGCGCAAAATCCGTGCGTAAATCGCCTTGAGGGTGATGATGTCGGCGGTGGGGACCTTTTCGTCGACCATGTGCATGGTCTTGCCGACAAGGCCGAATTCCACGACCGGACAGTGATCCTTGACGAACCGAGCGTCCGAGGTGCCGCCAGATGTGGAGAGTTTGGGCTTTTTGCCGGTTTCCGCCAGCACCGCTTTGCCGATCAGGTCGGACAGGGTGCCGGGGGGCGTCAGGAAGCTTTCGCCGCTGATTTTGATCTTCATCACGATGCGGATTCCTGTATCTGCGGCGACGGCGTCCAGTTCGGACTGCATCCAACCCGTTAGCGCGGCACCAGTATGGTCATCATTAAAGCGGATGTTAACGGCGGCGCGGCAGGTGGCGGGGATCACGTTGGTCGCGGGGTTGCCGGTGTCCATCGTGACAATCGCCAGCGAGCTGGGATCGAATTGGTCGGTGCCGTCGTCCAGCGCGTGGCTGGCAAGGCGGTCCATCAGGCGGGCCATCGCTGGCAGCGGGTTTTTCGCGCGGTAGGGATAGGCGGAATGGCCCTGCACGCCTTGGAAGGTGAACCAAGCAGTCATGGAGCCACGGCGGCCGATTTTCATCGCCTCGCCCATGTGGTTGGGGCTAGTGGGCTCGCCCACAAGGCATTCCGTCATCTGTTCGTTATTAGCGGCCATCCAGTCCAGCAGGGCTGTGGTGCCATCGAGGGCGTCGGCCTCCTCGTCCCCAGTGATGGCGAGGATGATCGCACCGTCGGGCGGGGTATCGGCGACGAAATCACAGGCGGCGGCAACAAAGGCGGCGACGCCGGACTTCATGTCGGTAGCACCGCGACCCCAGAGGAAGCCGTCGCGGATTTCAGCGCCGAAGGGATCGACCGTCCAGTCGTCCGGGTTGCCAATAGGCACAACGTCGGTGTGACCGTTAAAGCCGAAACTGCGGTTCGCCCCCTTGCTGCCCCAGCGGGCAAACAGGTTCGCGATGCCGCCGCGATCAACGCGGGTGCAGTCAAAACCGGCTTGGGTCAGCACATCCTGCAACAGCACCAACGCGCCACCCTCGGCGGGCGTGACAGAGTTGCAGCGCACGAGGCGCGCGGTCAGGTCAACGGGGTCAATCGGGTGGGTCATGGCGGCCTCTTGTCACGGATGCGAAAGGGGTAGCGCTGAGACGGGCGGGATGCAAATGCTGCCTTTAGTGGACGGCTGCGTCGTCATCCTCATCACCGAAAAACGGCGTCATTTGGGCGACGATCACGCTGTTTTCATCCAGCGCGCGCTGCATCAGTTCGCGCTCTGCTTCGTCGATATCGTGGCCTTCGGCTAGGCGTTCGTCCAGCGTGCCGTAGCCAGAGACATCCAGC
>CAWUXN010000200.1:0-8873 GCA_963926415.1 uncultured Loktanella sp. | reverse complement strand
GTACGGAGAGGTCTATTCGTCAATCCAGACAGGCGTAATCGACGGCGCGGAAAACAATTGGCCGTCCTACGACAGTTCGGGCCACTTCGAAGTCGCAAAATACTACACCTTGGACGAACACCTGATCGTCCCCGAAGTGCTTATGATGTCGAAAACATCATTCGAAAAGCTGAGCGCCGAGGATCAGGAGATCGTGCGCCAATCCGCCAAGGATGTCGTGCCTATGATGCGTGAGCTTTGGGCTGCCAGCGAAAAGGAATCCGAGGACAAGGTTCGCGCCGCCGGTGCCGAAATCGTCAAGGATATCGACAAGCAACCGTTCATCGACGCGATGGTTCCGGTCTACGAAAAGTATGTCACCTCGGACAAGCTTAAGCAGATGGTCGCAGATATCCAGGCGACCGAATAAGAACCGCACCCTTGCCCGGAACTGTCCGGGCGGGGGGATTATGTTGTCGGGGGACACATCTTGAAAAGCTTCATGTTGCGGGTGGCGCAACTGACCGGCGCGCTGGCGCATTTGGCATTGTGGGTCGCAGGTACTGGTCTGGTCCTGATGACCGCCTTTATCGCCGCACAGGTGTTCTGGCGTTACGTGCTGAACGACAGCATCATCTGGACAGAACCTGCGTCCGTGATGATCATGGGTTGGTTCATCTTTCTGGGGGCCGCCGTCGGCATCCGGGAAGGCTATCACCTATCCTTTGACGTATTGCTTTATATGATCCCGCACCGGGGCAAGATGGTGCTGTATTCCATTTCCGATACCGCTGTGGCAGTTTTTGGGGCCGGCATGGCTTGGTTCGGTTGGTCGCTGGCCGCGAAGGCCGCAAGCAACATCATGCCATCGCTCGGCATTTCTGATGCCTGGAGTTTCATTCCACTCATTCTTGGCGGCGTACTCGTCGTCCTTTTCTCGTTAGAGCGGATTGCCCGCCGCGCTGCCGGACTACCCACCGCCCGTTTTGGCGAAGACACAGAAGAGGCGACATAAGTGGAACTTTACGTCCTGTTCGGCACGTTCGCGTTACTGCTACTGATTGGCACACCGGTCGCCTTCTGTCTTGGTGTGTCCAGCTTTGCGACAATCGCCTACCTCGGCCTCCCGCCCGTCGTGGTATTCCAACGCTTGAACTCCGGTGTGTCGGTTTTTGCGCTAATGGCGATCCCATTCTTTATCTTTGCCGGCGATCTGATGGTGCGTGGCGATATCGCCCGCAGGCTTGTCGCCCTCGCAGGGGCCTTCGTTGGGCATTTTCGTGGCGGACTTGGTCAGGTAAACGTGCTTTCATCTGTTATGTTCGGTGGCGTCTCGGGGTCTGCCGCCGCGGACGCCAGCGCGGTCGGTGGCCTGATGGTGCCGCAGATGAAAGAACGCGGATACGACGTTGATTATGCTGTCAATATCACCGTGGTCAGTTCGATCATCGCATTGCTGCTGCCACCGTCGCATAATATGATCATCTACTCGATCTCTGCGGGGGGGCGGATTTCTATCGCGGACCTCTTCACTGCAGGTATCCTGCCGGGCTTTTTGCTGGCAATGTCGCTGATGGTCGCCGCTTGGTGGGTCGCGGTGAAAAAGGGCTACCCTGTCCAACCGTTCCAAGGCTTCCGTATGATGGGCACGCTCTTTGTCTCTGCTGCACCCGGTCTGATCCTTGTGGCGATCATCTTTGGCGGCGTACGGTCTGGTATCTTTACGGCGTCGGAATCGTCAAACATTGCAGTTGTTTACGCGATGTTGGTAACCTTCTTTGTCTACCGCACCTTGTCGTTCTATGACTTTGTCGAGGCGACGATGGCCGCCGTCCGCACCACTGCGATGGTGCTGCTAGTGATTGGCTGTGCCGCCTCCTTTGGCTGGCTGCTTGCCTATACCAAGGTTCCCACGATGATGATTGACGCGATGCAGGACGTCAGCGACAATCCCATTGTCATCCTGCTGCTGCTGAACGTGATCTTGCTGGTTCTTGGCACATTCATGGATATGTCGCCGCTGATCGTCATTACCACCCCGATCTTTCTGCCAGTCGCCACTGCGTTCGGCGTCGATCCAGTCCACTTTGGCGTGATCCTGATACTGAACCTTGGTATTGGGTTATGTACTCCACCGGTGGGGGCAGTTCTGTTCGTTGGCTGCGCTGTGGGCCGTATTCCGGTTTGGACCGCGGTGCGTTCGATTTGGCCTTTCTACGGTGCGGCGTTGGCAACGCTGATGCTAGTCACCTACATCCCCGGCCTATCGCTTTGGCTGCCATCGCTGTTCCACTGAAAGGAGGTCCCATGTCCTATCCTGTCGTCACCCCCGATCCCGGCGTCACCCGTCAGGTGCTTTCTGAATCCCCAGAGATGATGTTTGTGGCCGTTGATTTTTCCGCTGGGGCTTTTGGCAAGCAGCACAGCCACCATCATGTGCAGGCCACCTATGTGAAGTCTGGGCGCTTCACCGTCACGCTGGACGGCGTCGAGCACGACCTTGGCCCCGGCGACAGCCTTGTCATCCCATCCAACGTCACCCACGGCTGCACATGTGTTGAAGACGGTGATCTGATCGATGCTTTCACGCCGCGCCGCGCCGATTTTCTTTAAACTGAAAGAATACCCATGCTACAGACCCATACGCGCTATGCGATCCATCCTGCCACAGCCAAGACGCTGGATACCGACCAACTGCGTGACCATTTCCTCGTTGACGGCCTGTTCGCAGATGGCAAAATAAAGCTGATCTACAGCCACTATGATCGCCTAATTCTCGGCTCAGCGGTGCCTGGAAGCGGTACGCTGACATTGGACAAGGTAGCAGAAACCGGCACCGCGACCTTCCTTGAACGTCGCGAAATGGCCGTGCTGAATGTGGGGGGTACTGGTACCGTCAGCGTTGCTGGTGACACGCATTCGTTGGACAAGGGAGAGGTGCTCTATATCGGCATGGGCGCTGGACCGATCGATTTTGCAGGTGCTGGTCGGTTTTACATTCTGTCAGCCCCCGCCCACCGAACCTGCCCGACGAGGCTAATCAAAATCTCCGACGCACGCCGCGTGGAAATGGGCGCGTCCGAGACGTCCAACAAGCGAGTCATCCTACAATTTCTGCACCCAGAGGTCGCAGATTCTTGCCAGCTGCTGATGGGTTATACGCAACTCTCTGAAGGCTCCGTTTGGAATACAATGCCTTCTCACACCCACGACCGCCGAATGGAGGCATACTTGTATTTCGACATGCCCGTCGACCGCCGCGTGTTCCACATGATGGGAGAGCCGACCCAGACCCGTCACATCGTCATGGCGAATGAAGAGGCCGTGATTTCCCCGCCGTGGTCCGTCCACGCCGGCGCTGGCACCGGCTCCTACACCTTCTGCTGGGCGATGGCGGGTGACAACGTCGATTTTACCGACATGGACATGATCCCGATGGAGGCCCTCCGTTGAGCATGTTTTCTTTGCAAGGCAAGCGCGCGCTGGTGACCGGTGCCAACACCGGCATCGGCCAAGCCATTGCTGTCGGTCTGGCGCAGGCGGGGGCGCAGGTCGTCTGTGCAGGCAGGCGGGCCTGTGACGAAACCGTCGCAATGATCACAGACGGGGGCGGCACCGCGTCCGCGGTGCTGGTCGATTTCGCCGATCCGATGGCGGGGCAGGGTCTATTCGCAGGCCAGCCTATCGACATCCTTATTAACAACGCAGGCATCATCCGCCGCAACGACGCCGTCAACTTTACCGAGGAGGATTGGGACGCAGTGATGGACGTGAACCTCAAGGCTCTGTTTTTCACCGCGCAGGCCTTTGCCAAGGCGGTGCTGGCGCGGGGCACACAAGGCCGCGTCGTTAATATCGCATCCTTGCTGTCGTTCCAAGGCGGCATCCGCGTGCCTAGCTACACCGCATCCAAACACGGTGTCGCGGGCTTGACCAAGCTGCTCGCAAATGAATGGGCCGCCAAGGGGATCAATGTAAACGCCGTCGCCCCCGGCTATATTAAAACCAACAATACCGAGGCTTTGCGCGCTGATGCGGACCGCAATGCAGCGATCCTTGATCGCATCCCTGCCGGCCGCTGGGGCGAGGCTTCTGATATCGCTGGGGCTACCGTCTACCTTTGTACGCCAGCTGCGAATTACGTCCACGGTGCAATCCTCAACGTGGATGGAGGCTGGCTTGCTCGCTGAACGCCTGACCCGCAGGGGTACCAAACGCCCCTCTACCGGTATCGTCCACCTTGGCCTTGGTGCATTCTTTCGTGCCTTCGGCTGCGTCTATGTCGCCGATGCCATGCAGGCGTCCGGTGGCGATTGGGGCATCGTGGGCGTCAGTCTGCTCAACCCCGATACGCGCGACGCGCTGCGCCCGCAGGACTGGGCCTATACCTCGGTCACGCTGGTGCCCGACGGGCCACAGTTTCGCACGATCAATGTGTTGAACAACGTGCTGGTGGCCCCCGAAAACCCAGAGGCCGTGCTGGTCGCAATGGCCAATCCGACTGTGAAAATCGTATCACTGACCGTGACCGAAAAGGGCTATTGCCACAACCCGGCGATTGGCGCGCTGAATTTCGATCATCCGGACATTATACACGATCTGTCCCACAACCTGCCGCGTTCGGCACCCGGCTACCTCGTTCATGCTTTGCAGCGACGGCGTTTAGCGGGTGTCGCGCCCTTCACCGTCCTGACCTGCGACAACCTACCGAACAATGGCCCACTGGTCCGCAATGTCGTCCTTGACCTTGCCCGTCGGGTCGACCCTCAACTTGCCGACTGGATCGCCGCAGAGGGGCGTTTTCCTACAACGATGGTTGACCGGATCACGCCTGCCACCACCGACGTCGATATCGCCACGGTCGAACTACTGACCGGCTACCATGACGCCGCTCCTGTTATGCATGAACCGTTCAGTCAATGGGCGGTGCAAGATGACTTTGTGAATGGGGAGCGCCCGGACCTTGCCGCCGCTGGCGCACAACTGGTCGACAACGTCACTGCATTCGAGGATATGAAGCTGCGGATGCTGAATGGGACTCATTCAGCGCTCGCTTACCTCGGCTACCTTTCGGGGCACGAGACGATTTCTGACACAATCGCCGATCCGGTGTTTGCGGCTTACGTCCGTCAGTGCTGGTCCGAAATTATCCCAGCCTTGCACGCGCCTGACGGCGTCAGCCTGACCGCCTACGCTGACGCGCTGTTTGATCGCTACGCCAACCCGGCAATTCGACACCGTACTTGGCAGATCGCGATGGATGGCAGTCAAAAACTGCCGCAGCGTTTGCTGGGCACTCTGCGCGAAAACCTTGCAGCTGGCCGCGACAGCCCGGCACTGTGCCTCGCCGTGGCGGGCTGGATGCGCTACGTCGCGGGCACGGACGAGGCAGGCGCGCCCATTGACGTGCGCGATCCCTTGGCCGACCTGTTGCGCGACCGCGTCACGGATACACCTGCCCGCACCGTTGCCGCCCTTCTGGCCGTGCCGCAGGTCTTTCCCGCCGATCTGGCCACCCACCTTGCGGGACCCGTCACCCACGCCGCCGCATTGCTTTGGTCAAAAGGTGCCCGCGCAGCAGCACAGCAGGTGACGTCATGATCGAAAGCTGGCGCTGGTACGGCGACCTTGATGCGATCACCTTGCCAGAGGTCGCACAGACGGGTGCCTCTGGCATCGTCACGGCCCTGCACGAAATCCCTTACGGACAGGTCTGGAGCGTTGACGCTATCGCCACCCGCAAGGCTCGCGTCACACAGGCGGGCTTTGATTGGGTCGTCGTCGAAAGTTTGCCCATTCATGAAAGTATCAAACACGGCGAAGGCGATCTGACCACGCTTTTCGCCAACTACCGCCAGTCCATGGCAAACCTCGCGGCCAATGGCATCAAAACGATCTGCTACAACTTCATGCCACTCCTCGATTGGACCCGCACTGATCTTCTAGCACCCGTGGCAGGCGGCGGGACCTGCCTTCGCTTTGAGGCCACCCGCATGGCCGCTTTCGAGGTACACATGCTTGGCCGCCGTGACGCAGAGGCCGATTATACACCCGATGTTCTGAACAAAGCCGCCGCGTGGTTCCAACAGGCGACGCAGTCTGATCGCGACGCACTGTTGGCGTCGATCATGGCAGGCTTGCCGGGTGCGTTTGACCGCTATGACATTCCGGGGTTGCGCAAAGCCCTGCAATCCTACGACGGCATGGACCGGTCAGCCCTTCGCGCCCATTACAAGCGGTTTCTGGAAGAGGTCATTCCCACCGCGGTCGACCTTGGCATGCGCCTTTGCGTTCATCCCGACGATCCACCCCGCGACATCCTAGGTTTGCCGCGTATAGTGTCGGATGCGGACGACATCGCGTGGATTATGAATGCAATAGATGCCCCTGCAAACGGTCTGACGCTTTGCTCCGGTTCCCTTGGCGCAAACCCGGCCAATGACGTTCCCGCCATTGCGAAACGCTTCGCCGACCGCATCCACTTTGCCCATCTACGCAACGTGGCCAAAGACCCCGATGGATCATTCGAAGAAGCCGCCCATCTTGACGGCGATACCGACATGGTCGCATTGGTCCAAGTTCTGCTGGACGAGGAATGCCGCCGCCGCGACGCAGGCCGCTCTGATCACGCGATCCCATTTCGCCCCGATCACGGCCATCACATCTTGTCGGACCTCGACCGCACCCTTATCCCCGGCTACCCTTTGATTGGTCGCCTACGCGGGTTAGCCGAATTGCGCGGCGTCATCTGTGCCTTAAACCGCGAAAGTAAATATGTCTGATCCATTGATACTGCACCCTGCCGATACCGTCGCTGTCCTGACTGAACGCGCCCCTGCGGGAAGCGATCCGTTGGGCCTTGGTACGCCGCTGGCAAAGCCCGTAGCGCCCGGTCACAAGGTCGCCCTGACGATGATGACCATGGGGCAGGCGGTGCTGAAGTTCGGCCAGATCATCGGCACTGCAACGGCGGACATAGCACCTGGCGAACACGTCCACACACACAACTGCGCCTTTTCCGACCACGATCAGGATTACGCAGTGGGCGTTGATCTAGCAGCTGCAAAAGGCGCGATGCCGCAAAGCGAAGCCTTGACGTTCCAAGGCTATGCCCGCGCCGATGGCCGCGTAGGCACCCGCAATTATATCGCCCTCGTGGCGACGGTGAATTGCTCTGCCACAGTGATCCGCAAGGCCGCGGCTGAAATCGAGGCAGCAGGCCTGTTGGCCGACTTCCCCAACATTGATGGTATCGTAGCACTGGCCCACGGCACTGGCTGTGGCATGGATCAGGACGGGCCGGGATTTGCGATCCTCGACCGGGTGCTGTGGGGCCATGCCACTCATCCAAACGTCGGTGCGACGGTCTTTGTGGGGCTAGGCTGCGAGGCGATGCAGATTGCCCGGATGCAATCCCACTTTGGTGACGCTGGCACTGATCGGTTCCACGCCCTGACGATTCAAGGGACCGGTGGTACCCGCGCCACCATCGAGGCGATTAAGGCGCATGTCGCCTCTATTATGTCGCACGTCAACGCCGTCACACGTACGCCTCAGCCGATGAGTGCGCTGCGCATCGCCCTGCAATGTGGCGGGTCCGATGGGTTTTCCTCTATCACCGCCAATCCTGCGCTTGGCGTTGCCTCTGACCTGCTGGTCGCGCAAGGGGCGACGGCGATCCTTGCGGAAACGCCAGAAATATACGGTGCCGAACAACTTCTTCTTCGGCGTGCTGCGAATGCGGCCGTTGGCGATAAGTTGATCGCTCAAATCCGCTGGTGGGAAAACTACACCGCAATGAACGGCGGCTCTATGGATAATAACCCCAGCCCCGGCAACAAGCAGGGCGGGATCACAACGATCCTTGAAAAATCCCTTGGGGCGGCGGCCAAGGGCGGGTCGACCCCGCTGACGGCTGTTTACGACTATGCTGAACAGGTGACGGAATCGGGTTTTGTCTTTATGGATACCCCCGGCTATGACCCGGTATCCGTTACGGGTCAGATTGCGGGTGGGGCACAACTGGTTGTCTTTACCACCGGGCGCGGATCGGCCTTTGGGTCGAAACCTGCGCCGACAATAAAGCTGGCGACATCCGACGCGCTTTACGCCCAAATGCCAGACGACATGGATATGACAACGGGCGACATTGTGACGAAGGGCATCAGCATCGCCGCCAAAGGGCAAGAGATTTTCGACATGATCCGCGCCGCAGCCTCCGGTCAAATCACAAAATCCGAGGCCCTGGGGCTGGGCGACAACGAATTCGTGCCGTGGCAGGTCGGTTGCGTCATGTAAGGCTGGCGATGGACCTTGCAACAGCCATTGGCAACAACCATTGATCTACTCCCCATTTGTTGGACAATATCCGGCGTAAAATAAGCTACTCTCTGCATCTGCTGATCAGGGTTGGTTGTTTTATTTATCTGCCAGTAGATCACAGTGGGTGGTTTGCCGCCAAGGGCATACTCTTAAGCGCCTTAATGAGGCGGCTCCATTTACCAACGTCGTCAGGGATCCCTACGATATAGCGGCGTATCTCGATCATCACAGCGGCCATGACAGGCGAAGACGAGCAGGTGTACAAACAGTACGCACCTGACTTCTTCGACTTCATCGTAATTGATGAGTGCCACAGAGGCGGGGCCAAGGACGAGAGTGAATGGCGGCGTCTGCTAGAGCACTTCGAGCCTACCGCGCAGCTTGGCCTGACTGCCAAATATACGTCCCCGATCTTACGAAGCCCTGACCGCCACCCACAATCAATCAGAAATGAAATGGCGGATTTAATGGAGGGCAAACAACCCCAACATTCACCTAAGTCTTTGTTGAAATTTGATCAAATGAGGTGTGGTGGCGGAGAGACAGGGATTCGAACCCTGGGAGGACTTGCA
>CAWUXN010000199.1:0-3286 GCA_963926415.1 uncultured Loktanella sp. | reverse complement strand
GATGAACAGACGCAAACTGCTGCGCAAGCGACGGCTCACGGGTCCGTTGTGTCCGTACGCGGTGCTGTGGTCGATGTTGTCTTTGACGCGGGCCTGCCGCCGATCAATGATGAGCTGCATGTGTTGTGGAGCGCAGGCACTCCCCTGACCCTAGAGGTGCAGAGCCATCTGGATCAGAACACCGTTCGCACTGTTGCCTTTCAGTCAACCGCCGGTCTGTCCCGGGGGGTGGCGGTGCAGGCGATGGGCGGCCCAGTTGCCGTTCCGGTCGGACCTGCGATTCTTGGCCGGCTGTTGGATGTCGTCGGCGCGATCCGTGACGATGGCCCGGCGTTGCCGGGTGATACGCCGCGCCGGTCGATCCACGCTGCGCCCCCCGCTCTGAGCGCGCAGACCCGCACTACCGAAGTGTTCGAAACCGGCATAAAAGTCATCGACCTGCTGACCCCGATGGCGCAGGGCGGCAAGGCCGCTATGTTTGGCGGCGCGGGTGTGGGCAAGACCGTGCTGGTGATGGAACTGATCCGCGCCATGGTCGAAGGCTATGACGGGATTTCTGTCTTTTCAGGCGTGGGCGAGCGATCCCGCGAGGGGCATGAGCTACTGACTGAAATGCAAGGCTCTGGCGTGCTGGACAGGACCGTGCTGGTATATGGCCAGATGAACGAGCCGCCGGGTGCCCGTTGGCGAGCCCCGATGACGGCGTTGACGATTTCTGAATATTTTCGCGACACGCGGCACCAGAACGTGCTGCTGCTGATGGATAACATCTTTCGCTTTGTGCAGGCCGGGGCAGAGGTGTCCAGCCTGCTGGGCCGCTTGCCGTCCCGCGTCGGTTATCAGCCGACCCTTGCGACAGAAGTGGCGGAGTTGCAGGAACGTATCGCGTCGGTCGCTGGATCGTCGGTCACGGCCATCCAAGCCGTCTATGTCCCCGCTGACGATTTCACCGATCCGGCCGTCACGACGATTTCCAGCCATATGGACTGTGTCATCGTCCTGTCCCGCGCGCAGGCGGCCGAAGGGTTCTATCCCGCCATCGACCCGCTGGCGTCCTCGTCGATGCTGCTTGATCCGCTGGTGGTGGGCGATGATCATTACCAAGTCGCAGAGGCCGTGCGGCAGGCGCTGGCTCGTTTCCGCGAACTGACGGACATCATCTCTCTGCTGGGGGTCGAAGAGCTGGGGCAGGCCGACCGCTTGATCGTCAAACGCGCCCGCCGGTTGCAGCGGTTCCTGACGCAGCCCTTCATGGTGACAGAGGCGTTTACCGGCATCCCCGGGGCCCGCGTCACGCTGGCCGACACGTTGGAAGGCTGCCGTGCAATTCTGGACGGCGCGGCGGATGATTGGGACGAAAGCGCGCTGTATATGGTGGGCACACTGGCGGATGCCGAAGCCAAAAACACCAAGGCCGCGACAAAGCCGGCAAGCGATGAGCCCAAAGAGGCCGCCATATGAACCTGTCAATCGTCACACCCTTGTCCGTCGTTGTTACAATCGGCATCGACAGCCTGCGGGCAGAGGATGCCAGCGGCAGTTTCGGGATCATGCCCGGTCACGCGCCCTTTCTGACCGCGCTCGCGATCTCTGTCGTATCGTGGAAAACCGCCGGCACCGATCATTTTTGCGCCGTGCGCGGCGGCGTGCTGGCCGTGGACGGCGACGTGGCTATCGCAACGCCAGAGGCGGTGACAGGCGATGACCTTGCTACCCTAGATGCTGAGGTGCTGGCCCGCTTTCGCGCTGACGCGGACGCTGAGCGGGTGGACCGCACCGCCGCGACCACGCTTCAACTGAACGCGATCCGCCAGATGATCAGTCGCCTAGCCCCCAACGCCAACGCCGGAGAGTTCCGATGACCCCCGACGAGGACCCATTGGTGAAGCAGGCCCGCCTGCGCCGCGACCGCCACGCCCGTTGGCTGCGTGAAGGCGACATGTCCGTTGGCCGCCGTTTGGCGCAGATCGGCGTGTTGGGCTGGATGATTGTCGCCCCAACGCTCGTAGGGCTGTTTGCCGGGCGATGGCTGGATGCGCGGCTGGGCGATGGGATTTTCTGGACTGGGCCATGCCTGATGCTGGGGCTGGGACTTGGCGGCTGGACTGCATGGACATGGATGAACGCTGAATGACTGCTGATACAGTGCCTCTAATCCTGATCCTTCTGGCCTCCTTTATCGGCGGGCTTGTGCTCGGCTACGCCTATTTTCGGGCGCTGCGTGAAACCGCGCGACTGATCGTGGCGCAGGGCCACCCGTTGATCGGGTTGGCGCTGACGCTGGGGCGGCTGGGCCTAATAACCGCAGGACTTTACCTTGCTGTGCAGGCGGGCGCGCTTGCCTTGCTGGCGGCACTGGCTGGCGTGCTGTGTGCCAAGGCGTTCATGCTGCGGACTTCACTATGAACTCGCCGCTGTTCTCGACTGTGCTGTTCCAGATCGGCCCGGTCCCGATCACGCAAGCGGTGCTCACGACCTGGGGCATAATGGCCGTGCTTGTCACCGGTGCCTATGTGCTGACCCGCCACTTGACGTCTGCGCCCAGCAAGCGGCAGGCCGCGATAGAGCTGATCGTCGCGACCCTTGATACCCAGATCACCGAAGCCACGGGCGCAGCGCCTGCGCCTTATCGCGGGTTCATCGGGTCGCTTTTCGTCTTTATCCTGATCGCCAACTGGGCCTCTTTGATCCCGGGGATGGAGCCGCCGACGGCGCAGCTTGAAACCGACGCGGCGCTGGCCTGTCTGGTCTTTTTCTCTGTCGTCTGGTTCGGCATCCGCGGTGCCGGTGCCGCAGGTTACCTACGGTCTTTTTCCAAACCCAATCCGGTGATGATCCCGCTTAATATCCTGCAAAGCCTGACCCGCGTTTTTTCCATGTTCGTGCGCCTGTTCGGCAACGTGATGAGCGGCGTTTTCGTCATCGGCATCGTTGCCTCGCTGGCTGGGCTTCTGGTGCCGATCCCGCTCATGGCGCTCGATCTGCTGACTGGGCTGGTGCAGGCTTATATCTTTGCCGTCCTCGCGATGGTCTTCATCGCGGCCACAATCACCAACGGCACTCCCAAACCCCAAAAGGACACCTGATGGACTATATACCCCACGTCAGCATCATCTGCGCCTCGCTCGCCGTGGCCTTTGGCTCGATTGGCCCGGCGTTGGCCGAAGGCCGCGCCGTCGCCGCCGCGATGGATGCGATCGCCCGCCAGCCAGAGGCTGCGAACACGATCTCTCGGACGCTTTTCGTCGGTCTTGCGATGATTGAAACGACGGCGATTTATTGCCTT
>CAWUXN010000198.1:0-7057 GCA_963926415.1 uncultured Loktanella sp. | reverse complement strand
GATCCGTATGGCCCGCCGCCAAGCAACGAGAACGTCACATCAACGGGGGAAATCGTTTCACCGCGGGCCACAAGAAAGGCGCAACCGCGCCAGACCAGCAGGCCGCCCAGCGTCACAATGAACGCGGGAATGCCACCATATGCAACCAGCGAGCCCTGAAAGCCTCCGATCATCATGCCGCAGATGATGCCGAAGACGACCGTAATGATCCAGATCGCCGGATGGCCCAGCCCCAGATATTGAGGTAGAATGTTGACCTGCATCATACCCATAAGAATGGCCGTAAAGCCAAGGATGGAACCAACGGACAGGTCGATGTGGCGGGTGATGATAACCAGTACCATGCCGGTGGCCATGATCCCGATGGATGCGGTCTGAACGCTCAGGTTCCACAGGTTTCGGGGCGTCAGGAAAAAGCCCTGCCCGTTAACCAGAACGCCGTACATGTGAAAGCCGCCCCAAATCAGGATCAGCGCGGCCACCATGCCTATCAGGCGCGTGTCCAGCTCGGTCGCGGTCAAAAAGCGCGACCATGCGCTATTCTTCTTCGCGTGACTGGGCGGTGGGTTCGAGGGCACCGCGGGGGCGTTCGTGGTATCGGTCATAGCAATTCCTGCGCGGGGTGTGGCGAATTCGGCGCGTGGGTCCCGCAGCGGGCAGAACCCGGCGACCATTCACGCGAAGAAGATGACGCAAAACTGCGTCAGGGTATTAATAAAACCGGCGCGGGGGTCGCCCCCCGCGCCGGTTGGATTAAGGGTTACTGGCAGGCAGCAACCGTATCCATTGCACCCTCACAAGCCTGCTCTTTCGAGATCTGGCCTGCGTCGATGGCCAGGTTCAGGTTGTCAGCGGTGATCGGGGTCGGGGCTAGGAAGATTGCGTTCATCTCAACGCCCTTTTCGCCGCCAGCCCACTTCTGTGCTTCGGGAACTGCGTCAAGTGCAGTGCCGTCAGCCAGAGCGACTGCGATTTCAGCAGCGCGCTTGCCCAGATCGCGGGAGTTCTTCCACACGGACACAGTCTGCGTGCCACGTGCAACCCGGTTCAGCGCGGCAAGGTCGCCGTCCTGACCGCCAACTGGCACGTCCATGCCCTGAGCTGTCAGCGCAGCGATTGCACCGCCGGCCATGCCGTCGTTTTCAGCCAGAACAGCGTCGATCTCGTTGTTGGTCGAGGTCAGGATCTGCTCCATGTTCTTTTGTGCGTTCTCTGGCTTCCAGCCGTCGGTGAAGGCCTCACCAGCGATGGTCACGGTACCTGCGTCGATCATTGGCTGCAGGACTTCCATCATGCCTTCAAGCAGGAACAGCGCGTTGGGATCACCTGGATCGCCCTTGATGATCGCGATGTTGCCCTCTGGCTGTGCGGCCATGACGGTCTGCGCGATAATCGTGCCGACGCCTTTGTTGTCGAACGTCAGATAGAAGGCGCGGTCGTCCTCGATCAGGCGGTCATAACCAACCACGGGGATGCCTTCGGCAGCGGCCTGGTCCAGCGCGGGGACGATCGCGTCCTTGTCCATCGCAAGGATGATCAGCGCGTCTGCGCCCTGTGCGATCAGCGCTTCGACATCGGTGAGCTGCTTGGCGGCAGATGCCTGCGCGTCAGCGGAAATGTAAGTCGCGCCAGCGGCTTCCAGTGCTTCCTTGATCGCGGCTTCGTCGGTCTTCCAGCGCTCTTCCTGAAAGTTGGACCAGCTGACGCCAACGGTCAGGCCGTCTTGCGCGATTGCTGCAGAGCTGAAACCGACCGTCGCAATGACGGCGGCGAGGATGTGCTTATTCATGGTGTCCTCCCAGACAGAATGTCCCGCGTAGCTGCGGGGATTCGGGGCTTTGCAACCCGATGATGCACAAAATGCCGAAATTAATTCAGTTGTCAAAATAATTTATCTGCCCGGACGGAATAATCTTGCATATACCACCCCTCATTGAAGTAATACGGAACAACGAGGCTGCCCAAGGAGGTGCATCGCCGCGTTGCGGCATGAGCAGGTGCAGCATTAAGTTCGAGGGATGAAGTTTATGTATGATGCTGGCGCACGCGCCGTATCCGGGCCCGATTTGCCGGGCTGCGGACCGCTGCAATCGGGTCAGCCTGGACGCACGGGCGGTCTGCGTCAACAGGTCTTTGTCCACGTTCGCGCCCGCGGACAGGCCAGCCGCGCCGATATTGCCCGGGGTCTGAGGATCAGCGCAGGCAGCGTCACGGCGCTGACGGCAGATCTGATTCAGACCGGTTTTTTGGAAGAAATCGACGACAAGCCACGAGAGGCAGGCCGTGGCCGCCCCCCTGTCGCCCTGCGCGTCGTAGGCGGATCGCGCTGCGTCATCGGGATCAAGGTTGCGGACACACGTCATTCTGCCGTGCTGACTGATTTTGCTGGTCATATGATCGCCGATCTGACCCTGCCCACCCCGCAGGTCCGCAAACCCGCCGCAGCGCTGGTGACAGAGCTGGCGCATCTGGTGGACAGCTTGCTGGCCGAAGCGGGCCAGGACATCAGCCACGTCGCAGGGATCGGCCTTGGAATTTCGGGCATCGTGGAACATGACGCAGGCCTGGTGCCGTGGTCGCCGCTGATCACCGGGCGTGACACACCGCTGGCCGCGCTGCTGGCAGATAAGCTGGGTGTGCCGGTGCGCATCGACAACGACGCCAACGTGCTGACCTTGGCAGAGCTGTGGTTCGGCACTGGGCGCGACCGGCCCGATTTTGCCGTCGTCACCGTCGAACACGGCGTCGGCATGGGCCTTGTCCTGAACAACCGCCTGTTTCGCGGTAGCCGCGGCATGGGACTGGAGCTGGGCCACACCAAGGTGGCGCTGGATGGCGCGCTGTGCCGCTGCGGCCAGCGCGGCTGCCTCGAGGCCTATCTGGCCGATTACGCCTTGGCGCGCGAAGCCGCGACCGCCCTTGACCGCCCCGCAGAGGGGACGGAAAACACTGCCCTGATCGACCTGTTGTTTGCCGAGGCGAAGGCCGGGAACACGGCGGCGGCGACAATCTTTCGCCGGGCCGGGCGGTATCTGGCGGTGGGGCTGTCCAATGTGGTGCAGCTGTTCGATCCGGCGCTGATCATTCTGGCGGGGGAGCGTATGCGCTACGACTATCTATACTCCGACGCAGTGCTGCGCGACATGCAGGCGCTGACCCTGACCGAAGGCCGCACGTCCTGCGAAATCGCAACCCACGTCTGGGGCGATCTGGTCTGGGCGCAAGGGGCCACGGTGCTAGCGCTGACCGATGCCACCAACGCGGCGCTGGGGACATGATGCGCTTTGTGTTTGCGTTGGCCGTGCTGGCCAGCCCCGCTGTAGCCCAAGTGAAATTTACCGATATGTCTCAAGCCCTTGGAAGCCACTCTTACGATGGCGGATGGGAGCATTTCGTCGGCGGCGGCGTGGCGGTGATGGACTGCAACGGCGACACTCGCCCCGACATCTTTGCCGCTGGCGGGGCCAATCCTGCGGCGATGTGGGTCAACGACGGCGACTTTCAGTTCACCCCCGCGCCATTACCAGAGATGACAGAGACAGTCGGTGCCTATCCGCTGGATATCGACGGTGACGGGGTTCTGGACCTTTATGTCATGCGCGTCGGCCCCGACATGGCGCTGAAGGGCACCGGCGATTGCAGATTTACCGATGCCACTGCCGACTGGGGCATCCCGCAAACTGATCAATGGACCACCGCCTTCACCGCATGGTGGGAGGATGGCACCCGCCCCGTGATGGCCGTCGGCCACTACGTCGACCGCAGCAACCCGGATGGCCCGTTCTTTGCCTGCGACAGCAACACGATCCTGCGGCCCGGCGCTGATGGCTATGTCGCAGAGCGGCTGGAGCCCGGCTTTTGCCCCCTGTCGATGCTCGTTGCCACAGACGCGCGGGGCCGCATGACGCTGCGCTTGTCCAACGACCGGCAATACTATGTGCGCGGCGGGTATGAGCAGATGTGGGACATCAAGGACCGCCGCTTTCTGGGGCCGGACGATGGCTGGAACAAAATCTCTCTTTGGGGCATGGGCATCGCCAGCGCCGATATTAACGGCGACGGGCTGGACGAGGTGATGCTGACCTCGATGGGGGATCAACTGCTGCAGATCGCGCAATCAGACGGCACCTATACGCGCGCGCCCTATGACATCGGCACCTATGCGCAGCGCCCCTATCTGGGCGGCGATGGCCGCCCGTCCACGGGCTGGCATTCGGAATTCGCCGATGTAGACAATGACGGACGGCAGGACCTGTTCATCGCAAAGGGCAACGTGGACCAGATGCCGACGAACGCCATGGCCGACCCCAACAACCTACTGATGCAAAAACCAGACGGCACCTTTACCGAGGTTGCCGCCACCGCAGGCCTGGCCGATGTCCGCCGCGGGCGGGGTGCGGCGCTGGTGGATTTCGACGGTGATGGACGCCTTGATCTGGTGGTGATGAACCGCCGCGCTGATATCGCGCTCTATCGCAACGACACCCCAAACACGGGCCACTGGCTTGGCCTCGATCTGTCACAACCGGACGGCAACACCCGCGGCATCGGCACCCGCGTGACCCTTCGTACTCCGCAAGGCCAACAAACCCGAGAGGTCCGCATCGGCGGCGGCCACGCGGGCGGTCAGGCCATGCACCTTCACTTCGGCCTTGGCACCGCCACACAGGCCGAGGTCACGATCACCTGGCCAGATGGCACGACGACAACCCAGACCCTGCCCGCTAACACAACCGCAAAGATCGCCCACCCCTGACATAAACCATCCTCGCCTTTCCCAAATAATCCGCCGGAGGGGCCGGCAGATCAGACACATCCGGCCCCCTGTTCATTTGGCAAAACAAACTCTCGCCACGGTGATTTGGCATAGCCAAATGCACGTTTAAGGCCCCGAATTTTCGCCGAAAATTCGGAAAACCCGCCTTACGGCACGGGCAACCCGCTCGGCACGGCATCTGGCACACCAAGCCGTCCTTTGACCGCGGCCGGATCGGTCAGGCTGTCCAGAAAGGCGACCAGCGCCGTGACGTCGGCCTCTGACAGCACCACGGGCGGCGTCTTGACCGCTGCGGCGATGGCGGCGACCTCGGCGGGGTCCGACATGATGCCATCATCCACGGCGTTCAGCACCGGCAGCACGGCCTGGCCTGCGTCATAGCGCACCAATGCGGCGACCGGGTCGGCGTGATCGGCGACGAAACCTGCCAGTGATGCGTGGCTGCCAGCATGGCCGTAGGGGCCGGTCAGCGCGACGTTTCGCAGCGAGGGCGTGCGAAAGGCGAACATGTCCTCGGGCAGGCCCGTCACATCGGCCCGGCCTTCGTCGCGGGCCAAGGTTTCGAATCGTGCCTTCTTGCCCGGGCCGATCTGCGGCGCACCCATGGCGTGATAGTCCTGATCCGTCAGCAGCGGCCCGCTATGGCACCCACTGCATCCGGCGCGGCCATAGAACAGGTCCATCCCAGTGGCAGCCTGCGCGGGCAATTCAGTCTGCCCGCGCAGCCTGGCATCAAAGGGGGCGTCATCAGACCGCCACTCTTCCTCCATAAAGGCCGCGATGGCGTTAGAGATATCGGTGAAGGCGATATCTTCCCGCGCGGTGACATGGGGGTACACGTCGCGGAACATCTGCGCATAGGCCGGAATATCGGCAACCCGCCGCGCGATCAGATCCCAGGCCCCGCCCTTACCCGTCAGCAGGCCCTGCCGCACGGCGCGCGAGACGTCGCTTTCAGCATAATGACCCGCCATCTCATCGGGGCTGAGGACCGGGAACATCGTCTGCGCCGACAAAAGCGAGGCGAAGCCCACCACCATGTCATCGTCCAACGGTGTGCGGATGCCACCGGGGCGCGTGTCATCCACGGCAATACGGCCATCATGGAACAAAACGCGCAGGCTCTTGAAGCCAAGGTTGAACAGCGCGGGGGCGTTGCGGGGGATACGCTCCTCTGGCAAGTTGTCCTTGTCGGCGACCCGGTCCGGCCCAAGGCCGATCCCCCCGTCCCCCAGCCCCAGCGACAGCCCATCGGCGGTGCCAAAGCGCGGATGGTGGCATGTGGCGCAAGCGACATCGCGCCCACCCGACAGGACAGGGTCATAGAACAGCAGCTGCCCCAGCGCGGCCTCGTCGGGATCGACAGGGCGAAAATCGCCGTCGATCAAGGGTGCCGGCAGCCCCGCAGGTGCGGCGTTTCCCGTGCTGCCCATCAGGGTGCAAAGCGCCAGAATAAATTGTTTTATCGCCATTTCGATCCCCACGGCTTGTCCTGCAGCACCATGACCTAGGGCCATTCATATCACAACGGGGCGCATGTCACGGTTTGACGAAAGCCGCGCGACAGATTAGAACAAAGCAAGAACAAATGGAATCGGATACCTGCCGTGAACAGCCACTTCATCACCACCTCGGAAGCTTTTGCAAATCCGGACCCCGACCAGCCGTCCCTGTCCTTGGCAGAACCAACGCTGGCCGAATACTTTGCCGACAACGCCGGTGACGGCGGGGTGACAGCGTTCATCTTTGAGCAGCTGCACGCGGTGATCGCCTCTGGCAAGCCACTGCTGTGGGTGCAGGACCGCATGAGCCAGCGCGAGGCGGGCAAACCCTATCCGCCGGGTCTGCCGCAAGAGCTGAAGATGATCCTTGTGACCGTCAGCCGCCCCGTCGATGCCCTGTGGGCGATGGAGGAAGGCCTGCACTGCGATGCCATCGGGGCCGTGCTGGGCGAGGTGTGGGGCGATCCTGCCGCGCTTGATTTCACCGCGACCAAACGGCTGGCCATGCGGTCAGAGGCGCGGTCGATCCCCGCCCTGCTGGTGCGGCGCGCGGCGCATCCGAACCTAAGCGCGGCGCGCCAGCGCTGGCGGATCGCATCCCTGCCGGCCCGGCTGGACCCCGACGACAACCGCGCGCCTGGAGAGCCGCTGTGGCAGGCCGACCTGTTCCGCGCCCGTGGTCGCGCGCCCGGGCAATGGGTCGCGGGCCCCGGGGCGCAGGGCGTCACGCTGGCGCACCATGTCCACATGAAACTTGGCCCAGACACTGCGAAGAACG
>CAWUXN010000197.1:0-3024 GCA_963926415.1 uncultured Loktanella sp. | reverse complement strand
ACTCATATCCGTCTCTCCTTGGTTTCAAAATTACCAAGAAAAGCTTCTACAAATCTAGGGGCACCTCACTGACATCTTTTCCTTTGTCCCGGGGACGGACCTGCAGATGGTCGATGACTTCGAACGGGGCATTGATCTGATCGAAGTCTCTGGCGTCAGCTTTGATGCTATCGAGGTGTAATCTCGCGGGCGCGGCGTGCAGGTCGATTTTGGCGCAGATCACCAGATCTATCTGGCGAACACCGACGACATCACCCTGACGGCAGAAGACTTCACCTTTCTCTGACGCCGCCCGAATCCCGGCACGATTGCCAGCAGCGCAGTAGACGGCCCCTGCGCCATCGCCTAGCCTGCGCGCAACCTAAGCCGGAGCTTTCCATGACACAGTCCGAACTGCTGCGCGCCATGTTCGCGGCGGGCGTTGCCGCAGCGCAGCCCGCCTTGTGCGTGCCGCCGCATCTACCGCCGGTGCCCAAGGGGCGCACCATCGTCATCGGTGCTGGCAAGGCCGCCGCAGCCATGGCCCGCGCGGTCGAGGATCACTGGCCCGGCCCCTTGTCCGGTCTGGTCATCACCCGTTATGGCCACGCCGTGCCCTGCGAACGCATCACGGTCCGTGAAGCATCGCATCCAGTGCCTGATCCCGCCGGGCAGGCTGCGTCGACGGAACTTTGGGCGCTCTGCGCCAATCTGAGTGCTAGCGATCTGGTCATCTGTCTGATCTCTGGCGGCGGCTCTGCCCTGCTGGTCGATCCGGCACCGGGCATGACTTTGGCCGAAAAACAGGCAATCAACGCGGCCCTTCTGGCCAGCGGTGCGGACATCGGTCAGATGAACACGGTCCGCCGGCATTTGTCGGGGATTAAAGGCGGAAGGCTGGCCGCGCATTGCCACCCGGCGCGGGTTGTCACGCTCGCGATTTCCGATGTGCCGGGAGACGATCCCAGCGTCATCGCCTCTGGTCCCACGGTCGGCGATGCGACCACCTGCGCCGACGCGCAGGCGGTGCTGGACCGTTATGGCATGTCCGCACCGCACCTGTCTGAAAGCATTAGGCCCGATGATCCGCGCCTTGCGGGTGCCAGCTATCACCTAATTTCTTCGCCTCTGATTGCGCTGCAGGCCGCCGCCGCAGTGGCGCAGGCGCACGGCATCCCCTGCCACATCCTTGGCGACGCGATCGAGGGCGAATCCCGCGACGTCGCCCGCACACTGGGGGCCATCGCCACCAGCGTTGCGGCGCACGGTCTGCCGTTCGCCGCGCCCTGCATTCTGTTGTCGGGCGGTGAAACCACTGTCACCGTGCGCGGCAAGGGACGGGGCGGGCGCAATGTTGAGTTCCTGCTGGCGCTGGCCGTCGCTTTGAATGGGCACGACCGGATTCACGCGCTGGCAGGCGACACCGACGGCATTGACGGGATCGAGGAGGTCGCGGGTGCCGTCATCGGCCCGCACACACTGGCCCGCATCCGCGATCTTGGTCTGGACGCACGCACGCAATTGGACGCCAACAATGCCCACGCCGTGTTCGAGGCGCTGGGCGACCAAGTGATCACCGGACCGACCCTGACCAACGTGAACGATCTGCGCGCGATAATGATCGGTGTCTAGCCGGGCACCCGCACCGTTGTCAGAAAGAATTGAAGGGCCACCGGGTCAATTGGCTTTTGCAGCAAGCTGACCCCGGCGGCAGCGCAGGCCGCCCCGATGCCCGGCGTGCGGTCCCCGGCCAGCAGGCGGCAGGGGATCGGCCCGAACTGTGCGCGCAGTTCCGCGATCAACGCGAGACCTGCAGCACTGTCGTCGGCGACGTCGTCGACCAGCATCGCGTCTGGCGTCAGCTCGATCTCGGCCAGCAGGGCGGCGGCATCCGCGCCGCTGGCCACGTCCAGCACCTGAACGCCCCAGCGTTCCAGCCGCAGCGACAGGGCCTGACGCATCGCGGGGTCCGGCTCTACTAGCAGCACGATCAGTTCGGTCATATCGCTGGCGGGATCGGCAGCACCTTCGGCCCGGTCGGGCAAGGCCGGGGGGACTCGCAGCGGCGCGGGGGCATGGGGCACGGTCAGATGAAAACAGGTGCCGTGCCCCAGCGCCGTGCGCATCCCGTGGTGATGATCCAGCAGGGCGCAGGCCCGTTCCACAATCGCAAGCCCAAGGCCCAGCCCGTTGCCTGTATTGGCAACCGGATCAATGCGGTGAAATTCCTTATAGATATTCTCTTGCTCGACCTCTGGGATGCCGGGGCCGGTGTCCCACACTTCGATCCGGACTGCGTCACCGCGGCGACGGGTGCCGACAAGGATCCGGCCCGCCCTTGTATAGCGGATCGCGTTGCCGATCAGGTTCTGCAAGATCCGCCGCAAATAGCTGGCGTCGGTCTGCACCATCGCGGCGCTGGGCATAATGCGCAGGTCCAACCCCTTGGCGCGGGCGGCGGGGCGCATCTCGTCCCCCAACTGCCGCAACACGCGGCCCAGATCAACCGCGCTTAGGCGCACTGGCGCTTTGCCAGAATCCAGCTGGCTGATATCCAGCAGGGCACCGATGATATCTTCGACGCTGTTTAGCGCACTCAGTGCTTTGGTCAGCGTATTTTGTTGGCTGGGGGCCAGCGCGTCATCAGCCAGCGAGGCACAGTAAAGCTTGGCCGCCGAGAGCGGCTGCAGTAGGTCGTGGCTGGCCGCCGCGACAAAGCGTGATTTTGACGCATTGGCGCGTTCTGCATCCGCCAAGGCTACGGCGATTTCGGCCGTGCGGACCTCTACCCGCGCTTCCAGCAGGTCATTGGCAGCGCGCAGTTCGGCTGCGGCCTGCCGTTTGGCGGTAACATCGGTGAAGCTGATCACGAACCCACGGTCCGGCATGTCTTGGGCAAAGATGTCAAAGACCTTGCCCTGCTGCTGACGCACTTCGAACCGCAGAGGCGGGCGCGATCCGGGACGCTCCACCCAAGACATGATCTGCGTGGGCCTTATGTCAATCTGGATGCGCGGATCGTCCTGCATCTGCCGGAACAGAAAG
>CAWUXN010000196.1:0-4368 GCA_963926415.1 uncultured Loktanella sp. | reverse complement strand
GCACTGAGAAACGAAACGCCGCCCCTTCGAGGGCGGCGTTTCGCGTTTGGGGTTCTGCGAGAATGCGCTAGCTTTTGTGTGACGTTCAAATGGAGGCACCGATGTCCGATACCGCCCTGATCCTGATCGACATCCAGAACGACTATTTCCCCGGCGGATCTTGGGAGGTCGACAAGATGGATGTTGTTGCCAGCAATGCCGCTCGCCTGCTGGAATTGGCACGAACGAAAGGTCAGCTTGTCATCCACATTCGCCACGAAGCAGGATCTGACAAGGCACTCTTCTTTCGCCCAGGCACGAACGGTGCCAAAATAAATCCTGTGGTAAAACCGTTGGACACCGAGGCCGTCGTGCTAAAGCACCGTCCGAACAGTTTTCACGAGACTGATCTACTGGACCGCCTACGCGATGCAGGGATTTTGAATGTGACGATCTGCGGTGCGATGACCCAAATGTGCATCGATGCAACGACACGTGCCGCCGTGGATTACGGATTTAAGACGATACTTGTGTCAGATGCCTGCGGTGCCAAAGGCGGGCTTTTCAATGGCGTCGACCTCCCAGCAGAGGTCGTTCAGGCTGCGTTCCTCGCGCCGCTGGCGATGAGCTATGCAAAGGTTGTCACGACGCAAGACGCACTGACACTCTGATCGCCGATATAGCGGTCGCGTAAAAGCGTTCAGCAGCCTTCCGAACGACTGCGGATACAGCAACTCAGCGCAATTTCACACGATTTAAACGCAAAAGGCGCGCCGTTACGGCGCGCCTTTTGTTAATTTCGTTTGCTGCGACTACGCGGCGGTGCGACTACGACCGCCCCCGGAGCCAGCGCCAGCGCCGCCAGCGCGACGCCGTTGGCCCTGCGGCTTACCACCAGCAGGCTTGCCAGCTGCGGCAGCAGGCTTACCACGGCCACCACCGCCGCCGCCTGCACCACTGCGCCCACGGCCACCGCCACCGCCGCCACCGCCACCACCGCCGTTGGGGCGCTTTTTCTGACCCGGCAGGATATCCCACGGACGACCGGAGGCGACGGGAATCTCGGCCTTCATGGCCTTTTCGATATCCTTCAGCTCGATCATCTCATCGGGTGCGACCAGCGCAATGGCGGCACCATCAGCACCCGCACGCGCGGTACGGCCGATACGGTGAACGTAGTTTTCAGCCACGTTCGGCAGGTCGTAGTTATAGACGTGACGGACACCCGGAATGTCGATGCCGCGGGCAGCCACATCAGTGGCAACCAGCACGCGGATTTTCCCGGATTTGAACGCCTCGATTGCGCGTTCGCGTTGACCTTGGGACTTGTTGCCGTGAATGGACGCGGCGGCAAAGCCCTTGGCTTCCAGTTGCTTATACAACTTCTCGCAGCCGTGCTTGGTGCGACCAAAGACCAGCGCAAGCTCGTCACGGTGCTTGTCCAGCAGATCGACCAGCAGGTCGGTCTTGGCAGCTTGTGCGACGAAGTGTACCGACTGTTCAATCTTGGCGACAGCCTGCCCTGGAGGGTTCACCTGAACGCGGACCGGGTCGTGCAGGAACGCGTCGGCCAGTTCGGACATCAGTTTAGGCATGGTTGCCGAGAACATCATCGTCTGACGCGGCGTCGCCAGCAACGGTGCAATCCGGCGCAGCGCATGGATAAAGCCCATGTCCAGCATCTGGTCAGCCTCGTCGAGGACTAGGTAAATCGTCTCATCCAGACGGACCGCGCGGCGGTCCAACAGGTCGATCAGACGTCCCGGCGTTGCGACCAGCAGGTCAACGCCATTTTGCAGACGCTTGGTCTGCGCGACAATACCAGCACCGCCGACGACAAGGGCGACCTTCAGGTGCGAACCCGTGGTGTAATCGGTCAGGTTATCCGCGATCTGCTTGGCCAACTCGCGCGTAGGGGCAAGAACCAGACCGCGGGCAGTCTTGGCATTCGGCTTGACGCCCGCCTTCATCAAGGCGTCGATCATTGGCAGACCAAAGGCGGCAGTTTTACCCGTGCCAGTCTGCGCCAAACCCATTACATCACGGCCATTCATGGCGTGCGGGATGGCCTGCGATTGAATCGGGGTCGGGTCAGTGATGCCTTGTTCGGCGAGCTTCGCCACAAGGCGGGGCGCGAGGCCCAGCATATCAAAATCCATCAGTATTCTTTCCGGGCAGCTACGGCCCAAGCGGTTCGGGCGCACAGGATGTGCGCGGGCAGCAAAAGGTTGCGCCAAAATCCTGACAGTCAAAGCCACATTGCCCTGACGCCGATCTGGCGCTGGACCCCCTGCGTGATCATGGGAACCGAAGTTGGCGACGGTGATTTGCGGAGCCTATGGCTCGGCCCTGCTCACGCGGCAGGATCAATCGTCTGAGGCGCATGTGGACCTTTGCGCCTTATGTGTCAAGGGGCCATGAAAAGCGGCGGCAGGCGCGCGCTTGCGCTTTCATCGCGGCCAGACACAATATAAAGTACCTGCAACTGAAAAAGGCGTGGGGCTGACTGTGGCGCATATCATCGTGGTGGGCAACGAAAAGGGCGGCGCGGGCAAGTCGACTGTGGCGATGCACGTCGCGACGGCGCTGGCGCGTATGGGTCACCGGGTGGGCACGCTTGATCTAGACCTGCGGCAAAAATCGCTAGGCCGGTACATAGCGAACCGCCGCGAATACCTCGCGGCAGAGGGAATTGATCTGCCCTCGCCAAGCTATGCAGAATTGCCTGATATCGACCAGTCTGCGCTGGGCCCGAACGAGAATATCTATGATCACCGCCTATCCATGGCCGTCGCGGGGCTGGAGCCGACAAGCGATTTCATCCTGATCGACTGCCCCGGCAGCCACACCCGGCTTAGCCAAGTCGCACATAGCCTTGCCGATACGCTGGTGACGCCATTGAACGACAGCTTTGTCGATTTCGACCTTCTGGCTCATGTAGATACCGCGGGTGAAACCATTACAGGTCCCAGCGTCTATTCCGAAATGGTCTGGAATGCGCGCCAATTGCGCGCCCAAGCCGGTCTGTCTCCCATCGATTGGGTCGTCGTGCGCAACCGCGTCGGTGCCCAGCAGATGGTCAATAAGGACAAGATGGAACGTGTTATTGACAAGCTGGCCAAACGCATCGGTTTTCGCAATGCGCCTGGCTTTAACGAGCGTGTTATTTTCCGGGAACTATTCCCTCGCGGTCTAACCCTTCTTGATCTACGTGACATTGGGGTCAAAAATCTTAATATTTCGAATATCGCGGCCAGACAGGAACTGCGCGACCTTATCAAGGCATTGAATCTACCGGGCGTCAGCGCCGATTTCTAGCAACTGTATCTTCAGGCTACGGGACAAGCCCAATTCACTCGTGATTTGCAGAGCGCATTCGCGATGGTGACAAGTTTTCGGGCGACGGCTGTTACGACGATATTATGCGGTTTTTCGGCAACGCGCAGGCTGTCTGCGAAAGGTTTCAAGACCGGATTGTGATGGCTGACCACCAAAGCCGCCTAGAACATCACATGACGCAACAGGCACCGCCCGCCGCCGATTGCGCTTTCCACGAAGCGCGCCACTGTCGTAGGCAATCGAAGCAAGACCTGTCAGAGCCGCGGCCTATTCCCCGGATATTTGGGCGAGCTCGGGCATCTCAGCGATCAGCATAGTGCTGGCGACAGGTCCAATCCCTAGAATGGAACGTAGAATCCGGGCGTGTTCGGCCAGCGTCTCATCGGCTGCGATGAGGCGTTCGATCTTGTTTTCCAACTCGGCAATCTGGGCGTCAATAGGAGGCGAAGCGCATCGTCCATTTCTTCGAAAGGTTCACCTAGCCCTTGCTTCTGGCGTGCCTTGATTTGAGCCAGAAGCCGCTTTCGCGTCTCGAAGATTTGGCTTCGCTTGCCGGTCAAGGCCCTAAGAACGCGCAGCTTTTTTGGCAGGCAGGGTGCGTCCGGTATCCGGCCTAAATGCAATAAATCGGGCAATCAGTTCAGCGTCGATCCGATCCGTTTTCGCGCGTGTTCCCCGACTGGTGGCAAAGGCCTTGATCTGCACGGGCGGCAATTGCCGCGCCACGATCCCGGCGACGTCAAGCGCCGCCCAGAGCTTCCATTCCTGACCGCCGGTTGCTTCAAAAAGATCAAAGCCCGCCTATCGTGCGCAATCCCAGCCAGTTGCTCATGGCCCTTTGCAGTGTTTGAAATCCGCAACCGGTGACCATTCGGCAAGCAATGGATATCCAGTCAATCTCGCGAGACGTCGATGCCAATGATCTGGTTCTGTGATATCAAGTTCATGCTATCTTCCTTCTGATCCATGGTCCTGATCGGCCACATTCAAATGTGCGAGACGATTACGAGAGACGGTGCTGGCTCGCTAGTAAACGTGGTCACCGTTCAA
>CAWUXN010000195.1:0-3178 GCA_963926415.1 uncultured Loktanella sp. | reverse complement strand
TAGTTGAAGGTGTATTTGCTGGTTTCCGACTTGCCGGCCCAGATCAGAGTTTCGTGGGCGTTGGTCA
The DNA here is from genome assembly GCA_963926415.1 of uncultured Loktanella sp. Lineage (GTDB taxonomy): Bacteria > Pseudomonadota > Alphaproteobacteria > Rhodobacterales > Rhodobacteraceae > Loktanella. Next base: position 3,111 of record CAWUXN010000195.1, on the reverse strand, counting down.
GCCGCTTTCCGCGAAAGTTCGGCATCGGGTTGGATTTGCGCCACACGACGTCGTTCAGGATCCAGAAGCCTTGGTTTTGCAGCTCTGCGCCCATACGGAACACGTTGTGATAGCTGCCGATCACCCAGATTGCGCCATTTGGCTTCAGCAGGCGGCGGGCCGCTTTCAGCCAGTTGTGGGTGAACCGGTCATAAGCTGCAAAGCTGTCGAACTGGTCCCAATGGTCGTCGACGGCGTCGACTTTGGAATTGTCCGGGCGGTGAAGATCACCGCGCAGCTGCAGATTATAGGGCGGGTCTGCAAAGATCAGATCGACTGATGCCTCCGGCAGACTGTTCATACGTTCAATGCAATCGCCATCCAAAATTTGGTTAAGCGGTAATGGTAGGCCCTTTTGGGCCTTTGTTTTTATTGTCATGCTCTGCCTCTATCCCGGTGGATTTTTCCACTCGTTGATTGAGGACAGGATGACCTTTTGAGGGTTTCCGAAGCAATCGATAAATTGCTTCAGGCGTTAGGAATTTTATCTTGCCACAACATCTTGTGTACCGGGGCAAATGTCCTGCGATGATGTAGTGATACACCGTGACATTTCAGCCCCTTTAGGTGTTCGGCGGTCGGATACCCGGCGTTTCTGTCCCAGCCATAACCCGGATGCTGTTGCGCCAATCCCACCATTAGCCGGTCCCGCCATACTTTGGCCACAATTGAGGCCGCGGCGATCGACAAAGATTTGGCATCACCCTTTACGATGGTCTGGCCGGGGCAGTGCATGTCGCGGGGCATGCGGTTGCCATCAATCAGTGCAAAATCGGCAGGTTGCGCCAAATCCGCCAGCGCGCGGGTCATCGCCAAATGACTTGCGGCCAGAATGTTCATCAGCTCGATTTCTTCGACCGATGCGCTGCCATATCCAACAATTGCCACTTTCCGTATCAAGTCGAACAGCACATCGCGCCGCTTGGGACTGATAGATTTGCTGTCGCCCAGGCCAGGCGGGATCTGCGTGACGTCCAGAATCACGGCGCAGGCCATAACCGGCCCGGCCAGCGGGCCGCGGCCTACCTCGTCTACGCCCGCGATATGGGCGTAGCCGGCGGCGCGGGCGGTGTCTTCGTAATGCAGGTCAGGAAATATGCGTGTCATGGTGCCATGATGCCGCAGCGGCGGGGCAGGGGGAAGTCCCGCCCGCCACTGAGCCTTGTCAGTGGCGACGATAGCCAGCGTCGGATAGGCATTGCGCGTCATAGCCGCGGCGCACCCCACCCCAGGTCGTCAACTGCACGCGGCAGACCTGCGGTAGCGACCCAGTATATGTATGCCTGTCCGCAAGGCAGTCTTGGTCATAGATGCGCCGCCACCCGTGCCGCGTCTCGACCGATTGCAGGCAATCACGGGGTAGGGCCCGGCGGCGACCGCTTTTCCCGAATAGCGGTGCGACCACTACGGGCGGCGCAATGGCCGGTGGCCCTGATCTGTTCCGTCCATGATCGCGCAGATAGCCGTGGTCCGTCATTAACTCGCGCCAGTTCTTAATGTGTTGGCTTTGGTCTGCTGCGACGGGCAAGGCCATGCCTGACACTGCAAGTGCCAATATCAACATCCTGAACATCTGGTTCCCTTTCCGGTGGGCGCCGATTGCGCCGACAATGGGTCAGGATGAGCATGGGGTGCCTTGTCAGGCGATATCATCCTCTGGCGTTGTGACCGTCGGCGCGATAGAATCGAACGATATTGCATAACACGCCGGATCCACGTCAGATCGCATCATGATGAAAAAGCTCCTTCCCCTAATAATTGCTGGCCTTTTGGGCGCGACTTCCGCCCAGGCCGATTGTTTTGCCGACTATAAGGCCAAGCAAGATAATCCGCTGCGCCTTCACTATGGTGTGGCGCAGGTTTCCGGGGATTGCACCAAACCAAACGCACAGGCGGTCATCTCGCCGCGGTTGGCTGCGGATGGCTGGGCTCTGCTGACGATCGTGGGCGTGTTCGATGCAAACGGTCTGGACAGCAGAAAGGGCACCGCTGGTGAGTATTTCCTCCGCTACTGAGGCGCGTGAGATCGGCAATCGGATCGTCGTAGGCGGGATCATCGGCATCGTCGTGATCCTTGCAGCCGCCGCCGTCCTGTTGTTCGTCAATTTGCCTGACGCCAACGCTTTCAACGCGCGGGTCGAGCAGTTGTTCGTCGCAAACGACAACCTGACCACCGGGGCAGAGATCAAACTGCTGGAAATCCTGGCAGGCTCTGGCACCGCGTTTTCTGACACGCTGTCGTCCTATCGCTTTGTGATTTTCGTGCTGCTGGTCTTTTCGACGGCGCTTCTGGTCGCCGCGATCGCATTCTTGGTCATGTTGATCGGACTGACCCGGCGCATGGGGCAGATCGAGCGTAAGGGAATCGAGGTGAACTCACTTCTGATTAGCCGCGATCAGGGGTCAGTTTATCTGAACCACTTTGAGTTCAAGCTGACTACCGCCGCCATCGAAACTCTGTCCGTGCTGGCCGAGGCGCGCATGGACGACGAGGTTTTGTCGGGCGCAGAAATCGAAGGCGTGATCTCTGGCCGCGACGCATCTGAGTGCGACGAAGCGGCCGGTGCCACGCGGATCAAGCGCCTGCGTGATACCCTCGGGAACCAGATGGTCAGCGAATTGCTAGTGAAAAACATCGCCCGCAAGGGTTATATGCTTGCGATCGACAAGGACGTCATCCGCATGGTTTGAGCTTTTCGGCTTGAGGCGTTTATTGCGCTGGGAGCAATGGCTGGGCCTGATAGAGTTCAGGGGAAAGCTTTTATTTGCGTCTTCTGAGACACAAGAATGGTGATCCCGACTGGGTTCGAACCAGTAACCTGCCCCTTAGGAGGGGGCTGCTCTATCCAATTGAGCCACGAGACCACAACACTTCATTGCCTTGAAACGCGGCATTGGTCAACGTGGCTGGCGGCAGGCTTGGACAAGCGGTCGGCTGCGGGATAATACTGAATCGAACGCAGTGACAGGATAATGCCCGTGACCAAGCCACCTCGCCGACCGATGACATTACGAGACGTCTCAGAAGCATCCGGCGTCAGCGAGATGACCGTCAGCCGGGTGCTACGTAAC
>CAWUXN010000194.1:0-5711 GCA_963926415.1 uncultured Loktanella sp. | reverse complement strand
GCCATGTGTGCGTTCCTGTGCTCTGACCGGGCGCAGTTTATCGTCGGGCAGAACATCCTGCTGGACGGCGGCGCTATCAACGCCACAATGTAAGAAAACGGGCGCGCGCGGCGGATTGACTTGCCGCGGTGCCGCCTTGCCCTTGGGGGCGGGGATTGTTAGGCCATGCCTTAGTCTTTTTCTAGAGTATGCCATGACCGCCACGCCTCGCCTTGAAATTAGTCATATCGCCAAGAGCTTTGGCGGCCAGCGTGTGGTTGACGATGTCAGCCTGAGCGTCATGCCGGGGCAGGTGACCTGTCTGCTGGGCCCGTCCGGCTGCGGCAAATCCACAACCTTGCGCATGATTGCTGGGGTCGAAGCACCCGACGCAGGCGAGATCAACGTCGATGGTCAGCTGATTTGCGGCAACGGACGCGATGTGCCACCAGAAAGCCGGTCCATCGGGTTGATGTTTCAGGATTTTGCCCTGTTCCCGCATCTGAGCGTGGCGCAGAACGTGGCCTTTGGTCTGAAACTTGACCGTCGCGCCGCGCGTGCCCGAGTTGAAGAGTTGCTGGGCAAGGTCGGCATGGGCCGCCACATCGACCGCTTCCCGCACGAGCTATCAGGGGGCGAGCAACAACGCGTCGCCTTGGCCCGCGCGTTGGCTCCGCGCCCCAAGGTCATGCTGATGGACGAGCCGTTCTCTGGTCTGGATGACCGTCTGCGCGACGACATCCGGGACGAGACGCTGGACGTCTTGAAGGCCGAAGGCACCGCTGTATTACTGGTGACCCACGAGCCGGGCGAGGCGATGCGCATGGCAGATGAAATCGCGTTGATGCGAGAAGGGCGCATCGTACAGCGCGGCGCACCTTACAACATCTATAACACCCCCGTGGACCGCAAGGCCGCGGCATTTTTCAGCGATATCAACGTGATTCGGGGCGAAGTTCGCGGCGCATTGACGGATACGCCCTTTGGTCAGTTTCTGGCCCCAGGCGTGCCGGACGGCACGGCGGTCGATATTTGTATTCGCCCGCAGCACCTGAAAATCGACTTTGACCGCGCGGGCCGTGGCCCGAATCCGACCCCGATGGAAGGCACCCCCGCGCGCGGTGTGGTGCAGCGCGCACGGTTCATGGGGTCTGAATCACTGGTGGAGTTCCGCATGGACTACGACGGTACGATCTTGCGCGCGCAGATCCCGTCAGTGTTCCTGCCCAAGCCGGGAACACCGTTGTGGATCATGATCCGGCGCGATCGGTGCTTCGTGTTTCCGGCGGCGGCGTAAAAAAGTTTTCGTACAAAAACTTTTAGGGCCTTAAGACTTTTTGTTCGAAAAGTCTTTGGCCACCCGCGCCGCACGGCCGCCGCGCCGCAGGGTGATCTGCCCGGACCGGCTTGGCAGTTCCTCCATTAACGCGCGCCGTGCCTCTGGCGTCATACGTGACCAAGCGCCAATTTCGTCAATCGTACGCAAACAGCCTGTGCACAGCCGGCTGGCCGGGTGAATCACGCAAATCTTGATGCAGGGGCTATCGACTTCGTCGCGTTTCCAGACGTCGTCGATCATGGGTTTGCCTTCATATGGTTGATCCGGTCCAGTGCGCCTTGCAGGATATAGGCTGCAGCGACGTGGTCGATCACCTCGGCGCGGCGCTTGCGCGATGTGTCGGCTTCCAGCAGGGCGCGGGTGGCGGCGACGGTGGACAAACGCTCGTCCCAATAGGTGATTGGCAGCGGCGTCAGCCGTTCCAGATTGCGGGCAAAGGCGCGGGTGGCTTGGCAGCGCGGCCCTACGCTGCCGTCCATGTTCAGCGGCAGGCCCAGCACCAGCCCGGTGATCTGCCGCTTGTCGCACAGCGCCAGAAGCGCCGTGGCGTCGACGCCGAATTTCCTGCGCTTGATCGTTTCCGTCGGAGTGGCGACGCCGCGCATCACGTCGGACACGGCAACGCCAATGGTGACGGTCCCAAGGTCAAGACCGGCGAGCGCGCCAAGGCTGGGGACGTTACCCAGAAAGGTGCTGACGTCTTCGCAAATCATTCCGAAATTCCGGCGGATTGTGCCGCAGTTTCAATGTATTGCAGCGCGACGTCATCACCTACGAAGGTTGTCATCGCCTCGTTGTAGACGGTGCGCGCCTCATCGGTTTGGCCCAGCACGCCGTAGGCTGTGATCAGCCGAGCCCAGTCTGCGGCTTGCCCGCCTTCGGTCGCCAGACGTCCCGCCAGCTGGGACACCATGCCGCCGATCATCGAGGTGCGGTCTTCTTCGGTCATGTCCTGCGCCGCAGCGATGTCAGCGGCACCGGGGCCGCGCAAGTCGGGCAGCTCATAGTCCTCACCCGCGCGGGCGGCGGTGCCTGCGATCTGGGACCGGATCAGCTCTCCGTGAAAGGATGTATCGCCGCTGTCGGCGATGGGCCGCCAAAAGCGCAGCGCTATGTCAGCTCGTCCGGTCTGGTCATAAATCGCGCCGATATAATAGCGCCCGGCGACATTCGCTTCATCCCGGGTCAGGATACCCCGGGCGATGACTTCGGCCTCTGGCGACACAATGCCATTTGCGGCGGCTACCAATAGGTCAATTTCACGCTCCAGTTCTTCAGTTGGAGCGTCAGCGCCCTTGATTTCGTTGACGCGGGCCTGCGCACGGGCAGCGGCGGCATAGTTCCCAAGGCGGGTTTCGTGAAAGGTCAGCAGCGTCCAGCCCTGCAGGTCATCGGGGCGGGTTGGTACCATGGCGCGCAGCTGCGCGATCTGCTCAAGGTAATCGGACGGCGCATCGACGGGGGGCAAGGCCGGAGCTGCGGCTTCTAGTGCGGCTTGGTCCGGACGGGTTTCGCGCATGATTTCGGCCTGCGCCAGGCGGGCGGCCAGCGGCTGATCCGGATCGCCGGGCGCACCCAGCTGCAGATAGGTCACGATGCCCAGTCCCAGCAGAAGAGCGGTAACGACGATCGCTATGGCGCGGCTGGCGGCGGGCGGCGCAGTGCCAGTGATCTGATGGGTGCGGCTGACGGCCAGCAAGCGGCGGGCGATCTCGGCGCGGGCGCGCTCTGCCTCATCCGCGTTCAGCACACCGCGGTCGACGTCGCGGTCGACCTCTTCCAGCTGGCCGCGATAAATCGCGATCTGGGGGTGGTCATCACGCGCCGCGGCCGGCCTTAGTAGCGGGGCCGCCAGCAGCGACGCAAGGCCAAGCGCCATAACAATGCAAATGATCCAGAACATGCCGACACCCCTAGCTTTGCGCCATACCTAAGGGGTGGCGGTCGATGTTAAAACCCCGCGTAGAGCCCCCTGCGACGGGCCACCGCAGGGCGATGTCGCAAAACCCGTCTGTCTTGCCGCTGGTGGTATCCTTCGGTATGTCTCTTTTGTTCAGGAAAGGTGGGGTGAGACCCGCACAGGCCTTTAAGGATTCGAGCTCCATGAAACGCTATTCCGCCTTTGCCATCGCCCGCGAAGCTTTTCGTCAGCACAGCGGCTGGACCCGCGCATGGGGGCAGGCCGAACCAAAGCCGCGCTATGATGTGATTATCGTCGGTGCTGGCGGCCACGGGCTGGCGACGGCCTACTACCTTGGCAAGAATTTCGGCATCACCAATGTCGCGGTGATTGAAAAGGGCTGGCTGGGCGGCGGTAATACGGGCCGTAACACCACGATTATCCGCAGCAATTACCTGCAGGATCCCTCTGCCGCGATCTATGAAAAGGCGCGTAGCCTGTACGAGGGGCTGAGCCAAGATCTGAACTACAACGTCATGTTCAGCCCGCGCGGCGTAATGATGTTGGCCCAGACCCAGCACGAAATCCGCGGCTATAAGCGCACGGCCCATGCGAACGCGCTGCAAGGCGTGACGACGGAATGGATCAGCCCGGCACGTGTGAAAGAACTGTGCCCGATCATGAACATCGACGGCCCGCGCTATCCTGTGCTGGGCGCGCTTTGGCAGGCCCGCGGCGGCACCGCGCGACATGACGCAGTTGCTTGGGGCTATGCCCGCGCCTGCGCTAACATGGGCATGGACATCATCCAGCAGTGCGAAGTCACTGGCGTGACGACTGAGGCCGGCAAGGTCACAGGCGTGAACACCACGCGCGTGGATATCAAATGCGGCAAGTTGGGGATGGTCGTCGCGGGTCATGCTTCGGTCCTAGCGCAAAAGGCAGGCTTTCAACTGCCGATTGAGAGCGTCGCGTTGCAGGCTCTGGTGTCAGAACCGATCAAGCCTTGCATGGACGTCGTCGTCATGGCGAACACGGTCCACGGCTATATGTCCCAGTCCGACAAGGGCGAGATGGTGATTGGCGGCGGCACGGACGGCTATAATAACTACACCCAGCGAGGCAGTTTTCACCATATCGAGGAGACAGTCCGCGCCTTGGTCGAAACTTTCCCCATCGTCGGGCGGCTGAAAATGCTGCGCCAGTGGGGCGGAATCGTGGACGTGACCGGCGACCGTTCCCCGATCCTGTCGAAAACTCCCGTTGAGGGTATTTTCGTCAACTGCGGCTGGGGCACCGGCGGGTTCAAGGCGATCCCGGGGTCCGGCTGGGCGATGGCAGAGCTGATCGCCAAGGGCGCATCGCCCCTGACCGAAGAATTTAGCATGAACCGGTTCCGGCATGGCAAGTTCATCGACGAAAGCGTGGCCGCTGGGGTGGCGCATTGATCGTGGAGGGCATGAAGACGCGCGCGCAAACGCTTATTCACGTTGGCGCAGGGAACCATTGGCAAGGTTGTGACGTTTTTTCGTCAAATAAACCTTATCAGGAGCCTGCGCCATGTCAGAGCTCGACCCCAACCGCCCGAACACCACGAACATCCACAATACGACCCCGGTTGTTGAAAAGTCCAGCAGCGGCACCGCCGTCATTCTTGGGATTGTTGTCATCGTGCTGGCCGTCCTTGCATTCATGTTCTTCGGCGGCGACGGCGGTGGCACAACGGGCACGATCGAGAACACCGCAGCCGCATCAGCTGATGCTGTCGGCGATGCAGCAGCCAGCACGGCAGATGCTGTGGGCGACGCAGCCGCCGGCGCAGCAGACGCGACTGGCGATGCGGCCGAAGGCGCAGTCGACGCCACGACCGGCAACTAAGACACCGCATTTCCGCAACGGCGGACGGGCCGTCCGGTTCCCCTTAGGGCCGGTCGGAATTATGCTGTTTTGCACCATAGATTCAAAGGTTTGCCCATGCTGATCCTGCATTGCCCGCACTGCGACCGGATGGTCGATGAAACCGACCTGCACGCTGGCGGAGAGGCGCATGTTAAACGCTTTGGCCCCGGATCAAAGGCCGAAGATTTCGAAAATTACCTTTTCATGCGTGAAAATCCGAAGGGCGTGCATTTTGAACGCTGGCGGCATGTGTATGGCTGCGGTAAGTGGTTTCTGGCCGCGCGCAACACCGCAACGCTTGAAGTTTACGGCACCTATTCTGCGCAAACGACAGAGCCGCCGAAAGACATCCGAGACGCGATTACCGCAAAGAAACCCGGCTGGTCGTGGGGGACATTCCAATGAGGTTGCGCACAAACGGACGGCTGGTCGCCAAGAACCGGCCTGTGCATTTTACCTTTAACGGCAAGCGCTTGCAGGGTTATGTGGGGGATACTCTCGCCTCTGCTTTGTTGGCGAATGACCAGTTGCTGGTGGGACGGTCGTTCAAATACCACCGCCCGCGCGGCCTTGTCGCCGCTGGCGTGGAAGAGC
>CAWUXN010000193.1:0-4411 GCA_963926415.1 uncultured Loktanella sp. | reverse complement strand
CCCACGACGCTGACCTTGCAAAAGGGCACGATGAACGTGCTTTTGGGGCCAACATCGTCGGGCAAAACGACACTGATGCGCCTGATGGCGGGTCTTGATGCGCCGACCAAGGGCCGCATTTTCTGGAATGGCGACGATGTCACCGGCCAGCGCGTGCAGGACCGCAAGATCGCGATGGTTTACCAGCAGTTCATCAACTACCCGGCGATGACCGTATACGAAAACATCGCATCCCCGATGAAGCTGCTGGGTCTGGACAAGGCCGAGATTGACCGCCGCGTGCGCGAAACGGCAGAGCTGATGCAGCTGACGCCAATGCTGCAGCGCAAGCCGCTGGAATTGTCAGGTGGCCAGCAGCAACGCTGCGCGCTGGCGCGGGCGCTGGTCAAAAACGCGGGCCTTGTGCTGCTAGACGAGCCGCTGGCGAACCTGGATTATAAACTGCGCGAAGAATTGCGCGCCGAAATTCCGCGCATCTTTGCGGAATCAGGATCGATTTTCGTCTACGCCACGACAGAGCCGGAAGAGGCGCTATTGCTGGGCGGCCATTGCGCAACCCTTTGGGAAGGCCGCGTCACGCAATTCGGCCCCACCGCCGAAGTCTACCGCAAGCCTGGGGACGCGACGACGGCGCGGGTTTTCTCTGATCCGCCGATGAATTTCCTTAAGGTCGAAAAGCGCGGCGCACTGATGCATTTCGGTCAGGGTGAAACGATGCCCGCCGGCACCGCAGACGTGGTCGATGGCAACTACATCGTCGGCTTCCGCCCCAATCACCTGACGCTGGAATCCAGCGCTGGCGCGAGGGCCTTTGATACCACGATTAGTGTGGTCGAGATCACAGGGTCGGAAACGTTCGTTCACCTGCTTCACGGCGATGCCCGCTGGGTCGGTCTGATCCACGGCGTGCGTGACCTGAAACCGGGTCAGACGCTTCAGGTCTATCTGGACCCGTCGCGTATCTATCTGTTTGCGCAGGATGGCACCCTTGCCGCGACTGCTTCCTATGCGGAGGCCGCGTAGCATGGCCAAGATCACTTTGGACAATCTGGCACATTCCTATCTGCCAAACCCACAGAAAGAAGACGACTTTGCGCTGAAGGAACTGAACCACGACTGGGTCGATGGTGAAGCCTATGCCCTGCTTGGATCGTCCGGTTGCGGCAAGTCCACGCTGCTGAACATCATTTCCGGCCTGCTAATCCCCAGCCAAGGCCGCGTGCTGTTCGATGGCAAGGACGTCACCACCGCGCCCACCGCTGATCGCAACATCGCGCAGGTGTTCCAGTTTCCAGTCGTTTACGACACCATGTCCGTGCGCGAAAATCTAGCCTTTCCGCTAAAGAACCGCCGGATGGACACAGCCGAGATCAAGCGCCGCGTGCAAAAAGTGGCCGCCATGATCGATATGGAAGAGCAACTGGACCACAAAGCACGCGGGTTGACCGCCGATGCCAAGCAAAAGATTTCTCTCGGGCGCGGCATGGTCCGCGAGGACGTGAACGCGCTGCTGTTTGACGAGCCGCTGACCGTGATCGACCCCCACATGAAGTGGGAACTGCGCACCCAGCTAAAAAAGCTGCATCACGATTTCGGTCACACGATGATCTATGTGACCCACGACCAGACAGAGGCGCTGACCTTTGCCGATAAGGTCGTTGTCATGTATGATGGCCGTGTCGTACAGATCGGCACGCCGCAGGAATTATTCGAACGCCCCGGGCATACCTTTGTCGGCTATTTTATCGGCTCGCCCGGAATGAACCTGTTTGACGCACAGATCGACGGCACCACCGCCCGCGTTGGCGATGCGACGGTGCAGCTGGATGGATCCTATAGCGCGACCGGCAAAACACAGTTGGGCGTGCGCCCTGAATTCATACGCCTGTCGTCCGGCACAGAAGGCATTCCGGCAACCATCCGCCGGATCGAAGACGTCGGTCGCCACAAGATCGTGCGCCTTGACGTGGGCGGCCGCGAAATTAGCGCCGTCGCTGGCGAAGGCGAGGCAATCTCAGCTGACACCAACCGCATCACCTTTGCGCCCGGCGGCATCAACGTCTACGCCGACGACTGGCGCGTATCACCGCAGGGGGGCGCCGCATGAACAAGACCGTCAATCAAAAGGCGTGGTTTCTGGTCCTGCCAGTCCTGATCCTTGTCGCATTCTCCGCCGTCATCCCCCTGATGACCGTCGTGAACTATTCGGTGCAGGACACCTTTGGGAACAACCAGTTCTTCTGGGCTGGCCTCGATTGGTTCGACGACATGCTGCATTCGGACAGGATGTGGAACGCGCTGGGCCGTCAGATGATGTTCTCGGCGATCATTTTGGCGATCGAGGTGCCATTGGGCATTTTCGTCGCCTTAAACATGCCAAAAAAGGGCTTTTGGTCGTCCTTCTGCCTTGTCGTCATGTCCCTGCCCCTTCTGATCCCGTGGAACGTGGTTGGCACGATCTGGCAGATTTTTGGCCGTGTCGATATCGGCCTGCTGGGTTATACGTTGGACGCCCTCGGTATCGATTATAACTATACTCAGGACACCTTTGACGCTTGGGTCACGGTCATTGTTATGGACGTATGGCACTGGACATCGCTAGTCGCATTGCTGGCATATGCCGGTCTGCGGTCGATCCCAGACGCCTATTATCAGGCGGCCAAGATCGATCAGGCCAGTCGCTGGGCCGTGTTCCGGTATATCGAACTGCCAAAGATGGCTGGCGTTCTGATGATTGCGATCCTACTGCGGTTCATGGACAGCTTTATGATCTACACAGAGCCATTCGTCGTCACAGGCGGTGGACCGGGCAATGCGACTACATTCTTGTCGATCGACCTAGTGAAAATGGCGCTTGGACAGTTCGACCTTGGACCTGCAGCCGCGTTCAGCCTGATGTATTTCCTTGTCATCATGGCGATTAGCTGGGTGTTCTACACGGTCATGACGACCCTTGACAAACGGGACGGTAAGTAAATGACCGACGCAGCAATTCCAGAAGTCGTTCTGAATACCCGCGAGATGACGATACAGAACTCCCGCAAGATACAGCGCAGCTTGCGCCCGTCGGGCGGGGCCGTCGTGATGGGTCTTTACCTGCTGTTCCTGATGCTGCCGATCTATTGGCTGCTGAACATGAGCCTCAAGACTAACTCCGAAATCCTCGGTGCCTTCAGTCTGTGGCCGCGGAACCTGACGTTCGAAAATTACCACACGATTCTGACCGACCCCAGTTGGTACATGGGCTACGTCAACTCGTTGATCTATGTGGTGATGAACACGGCGATCAGCCTCGCCGTGGCGCTGCCTGCGGCTTATGCCTTCAGCCGCTATACCTTCATGGGCGACAAGCACCTGTTCTTTTGGCTGCTAACCAACCGCATGGCTCCGCCCGCCGTTTTCGCGCTGCCGTTCTTTCAGCTGTATTCCAGCATCGGGCTGTTCGACACGCATATTGCTGTGGCCCTCGCCCACTGCCTTTTCAACGTCCCCCTCGCCGTCTGGATCCTCGAAGGTTTCATGCGTGGCGTGCCCAAGGAAATCGATGAAACCGCCTATATCGACGGCTATTCGTTCCCGGCGTTTTTCATCAAGATCTTCACCCCGCTGATCGCATCGGGCATCGGGGTCGCAGCATTCTTTTGCTTCATGTTTTCTTGGGTCGAACTGCTGCTGTCGCGTACCCTGACATCGGTGAACGCCAAGCCAATTGCTGCCACAATGACCCGCACCGTCGGTGCCGCCGGTGTCGACTGGGGTGTGTTGGCCGCCGCTGGTGTCCTAACAATTGTGCCGGGTGCCTTGGTTATCTATTTCGTACGCAACTACATCGCCAAGGGCTTTGCCCTGGGACGGGTGTGATGCGCGCCTTGAAAGAAGGAGCCTACAATGCTTGACTGGATGGCATGGACGTGGCCGACCGCGTCGTTTTTCGTAGTGATCGCCGCACTGCTGGTGACCTTCACCACGCTGGCAATCAAGTTTCCAGAGGTGCCGCGCGTCGGCGTCCTGCGGATTGAAACCACACGCGGTGACCGTTTGTTCATCACGCTGCTGGGGTCCGCATTCATCAATCTCGCGTGGCTTGGCTTGGGTCTTGGCCCGCAGCCTTTCGCGCTGATCGTCTGTCTGGTCTATGCCGCAGCGGTGTTCCGCTGGGTCTAGACCACGTCAAAACCCGGCACAGACCATCGCGCCGGTTCGTCTACGTTCAACCTAAAGGGAGGAAACCTATAATGAACGTTCTCTTGAAATCTTCCACGGCGTTGGGGCTGGCACTTGCCATGACCCAACCGGCGTGGGCCGATATGGCAGCTGCCACATCGTTCCTCGACGCCGAGATTGGCGACGTCTCGACCCTGTCCCGTGCGGATCAGGAAACCGAGATGCAGTGGTTCATCGATGCGGCCCA
>CAWUXN010000192.1:0-3901 GCA_963926415.1 uncultured Loktanella sp. | reverse complement strand
TCCGACTGACGAATGACAATGTTTCAGAACTGTACGAGATGGTGCCGATCGGCACGCAGGTTTTCCTGTTCTGAACAACGCGGCATTAATCTGAACGGCGCAATTTGTCCCCCGAATCCATGATGAAAAGGACGGGACATGAAACGGCGCACATTTCTGGCTGGGGCGGGAGCGGCGATGCTAGCGGCACCTGCTGCCGCATCGAATATCTGGCAGCGGCATCTGATTGCCATGGCGCAACCGTTGTCCGCCGGTCAGGTCCATGTCGATACACGCAGTCGGTTTTGTATCTAACTTTGGGCGGCTGTAAGGCACTGCGCTATGGCGTATTAGTCGGGGTGGCCGCGCGGCAATTCGGCAGTCAGGTAATTATCGCGCGCAAGGCGGTCAAGCCGCGTGTGTGTCGACCCGGAACATGATCCGTATGAAGCCGGCGGTCTATAGCCGCTTTTTCAGTGGCCTGCCGGGCGGGCACCCCAGCAACTCACTTGGGGAAGCAGCGCTTTATCTGCATCGAGGCGGGCGTGATACATTGTACCGGATACACGGCACACAGCAGGCTGACCGGATCGGACAGTCGTTTTCTTCAGGCGGCATCCGGTTGGCGAATGCGGACATGATGGATCTGTATGCGCGGGTCGTCGTCGGAACGGTTATGTGCGCGGCGTGATGGCCGGGGCCGACATGCGGCCCCGTTCATCAGCTTACTTCAGCTTTGTCATACGCAAATAAGGCAGCACGGTTTTAAAATCGCCGAACTTTTCCTTGGCATCCGCGTCGGATACGGACGTCGGGATCACGACATCATCGCCGACGTTCCAGTTTGCAGGTGTCGCCACGCCGCGTGCCGCTGCGGTCTGCAGGCCATCCAGCGCGCGCAGGACTTCAGCAAAGTTGCGGCCCACGTTCATCGGATAGACCATCGACAGCTTCAGTTTTTTGTCGGGGCCGATGATGAAGACGGCGCGGACGGTCGCGGTGTCGTTCGGCGTGCGGCCATCGGGCAAATACGCCTCGGCGGGCAGCATGTCGAAGGCCTTGGAAATCGCAAGGTCCTGATCGGCCGCGATCGGAAAACCAGCCTTGGCACCGCCAGCGGTTTCGATGTCGACCTTCCACTTCTTGTGCTCTTCGACGCCATCGACGGACACGCCCAGCACCTTGGTGTCACGCTTGTCCCATTCGGCGGCGAGTTGGGCCACAGCGCCAAATTCAGTCGTGCAGACCGGCGTGAAATCCTTAGGGTGCGAAAAGATGATCGCCCAAGAATCGCCGATCCAGTCGTGTAGCCTAATCTCTCCGTGATCGGTCATGATCGTCAGATTGGGGACTTCGTCGTTGATGCGCAGTGCCATGGGATGCTCCTTTTGCTTCTATGCATAATACATAGTCATTGCGCTGCGCGATGCCACTGCTTGTGCAAGGCCTGCTGCAATGTCACTCTTCCGCAAACATGCACGAGGACCCCACCATGATCGAGAAACGCGACTTTTACATCAACGGTACCTGGGTCGCCCCGGTGCAGCCCCGAGACTGTGAAGTTATCGACCCCGCGACAGAAGAGGTCTGTGCCGTCATCTCTTTGGGTGACCAAGCTGACACTGACGCCGCCGTCGCCGCGGCTAATGCCGCGTTCCCGGCTTGGGCCGCGCTGACACCGAAAAAACGGGCCGAATACTGTGCCGGTATTTTAGAGCAGTACCGCAAACGCGAAGACGAGATGGCCGAAGCGATCCGCGCCGAGATGGGGGCACCGATCAAGCTGGCCCGTGAGGCACAGGCGGCCTGCCTGCCGTGGCATCTGAAAAACTTTCTGACTGCGGTTGAGCAGATCGAATGGATCAAACCGCTGGGCGATCACGCGCCGAACGACCGGATTGCGCTAGAGCCGATTGGCGTAGTTGGCCTAATCACGCCGTGGAACTGGCCGATGAATCAGGTCACGCTCAAGGTGATCCCCGCGCTGCTAGCCGGTTGCACGATCGTCATGAAGCCCAGTGAAGAGGCACCGCTGTCGTCGCTTCTGTTTGCAGAGTTTGTTCATGACGCAGGCGTTCCTGCTGGTGTGTTCAATATGGTGAATGGTGATGGGCAAGGTGTCGGCACACAACTGTCAGCACATCCCGACGTTGCGATGATCTCCTTCACCGGATCGACGCGCGCTGGCATCGCAATTTCTAAAACCGCCGCCGAGACGTTGAAACGCGTCACGCTGGAACTGGGCGGCAAGGGTGCCAACGTGATCTTTGCCGATGCCGACGAAAAAGCGGTGAAGCGCGGTGTGCTGCACTGCATGGAAAACACCGGTCAGTCTTGCAACGCTCCGACCCGGATGCTGGTTGAACGCTCTGTCTATGATGACGTCGTTGCCAAAGCGGCAGAGATCGCGTCCTCCATCGCTGTCGGTCCGACGACGCAAGAAGGGCGGCACATCGGTCCAGTTGTTAACAAGAAACAGTGGAATCAGATTCAGAAGATGATCGAAACCGGGATCAGTGAAGGCGCTCGCCTTGTCGCTGGTGGCCCCGGCCTGCCCGAGGGTGTGAACCGCGGCTATTATGTCCGGCCCACGGTCTTTGCCGACGTCAGCAATGACATGGCAATCGCGCAGCAGGAAATCTTTGGCCCGGTTTTGTCGATTATTCCGTTCGAGGATGAGGCCGACGCCGTGCGAATCGCTAATGATACGCCCTATGGCTTGGCAAACTACGTCCATACGCTGGACGGGGCGCGCGCCAACCGCATGGCGCTGGCGCTGAAATCCGGCATGGTCGAGATGAACGGCAAGAGCCGCGCGGCAGGCAGCCCCTTTGGTGGCGTGAAAATGTCGGGCCGCGCCCGCGAGGGCGGTGTCTGGGGAATCGAGGAGTTCCTTGAGTCCAAAGCCATCAGTGGCTGGTCGAACAACTGATAGCGCGGGCCAAAACTTTTCGGAGGAAAGTTTTGGCCCCACCGATTTTCGACGAAAAATCGAAGTCCCCCTTGGATAGCCCTATCGCTAAAAGGGGGACTTGGCGGTAATTTTGGTAGGTGCGCCCCCATCAGGGTGGCGAAACTGCAGTGATTCCGAATGCAGCATCAGGCGCGGAAAGTCGCCTGCCGGGCCTGTCGCATAGAAAGGGTCGCCCAGAATCGGGTGTCCCATGGCCAGCATATGAACGCGCAGTTGATGGGATCGGCCCGTTTGGGGCATCAGGCGCATGCGTGTTTCAGTCTCTGATCGCTTCAGCCGGCGCCATTCTGTCACTGCTGACCGTCCGTTTTCGTGATCGACCATCTGCCTGGGGCGATTCGGCCAATCGACGATCAACGGCAGATCGACGGTGCCCTTTGCATCCTCTACTTTACCCCAAACCCTTGCGACATAGGTCTTCTTAGTCTGACGCTTTTCAAATTGCAGGCCAAGATGGCGCTGGGCATGCGGTGTCAGGGCAAAGATCATGACTCCGGATGTGTCACGGTCCAAACGGTGCACCATCAGCGCGGTCGGGAAAACAGCTTGCACCCGTGCCAGCAGACAGTCCGCCAGATGCTCTCCTTTACCCGGAACCGACAGCAGGCCCGCAGGCTTGTCGACCAAGATGACCTGATGGTCGTCATGCAGCACGACGAGCGGGTCCATCGGCGGGTCGTAGTTATCGCTCATGCTGGGGTCCGTTCGCCAAATATGGCAGATCCGACGCGGATGTGGGTGGCCCCATGGGCGATCGCAGTCTCGAAATCGCCGCTCATGCCCATCGACAGGCTGGGCAATCCATTGCGCGCCGCGATGTCGCGCAGCATTGCAAAGTGCGGGGCAGGGTCCAGATCGGCGGGCGGGATGCACATCAGACCCGTCAGCGGCAAATCGCCATCCTGTGCCGTGCGGATCAGCGCATCAGCGTCTTGCGGCAGTACGCCG
>CAWUXN010000191.1:0-7421 GCA_963926415.1 uncultured Loktanella sp. | reverse complement strand
GGTCCGCTTGTTCATTACATCTGGCACTATGGAAATTCCGATGGACTTCGATCCAGAAGAAGCCGAGGAAATTGCTGAAGAAATCCGTGCCGCAGCTGCAGCAGCCCGTGCTGTCAAACCGCGCTAAGGCCTCAGGCCGCGCCTGATTTCGCAGCAACTTTGTCATTAAAACGCGCCACGTCGATCGTGGCGCGACGATGGGTGCCTTCACCGATCAAGCCCGCCGCGTCCCAGACCGCGACGCGGAATCGCAAGCTGCGACCCTTCACTTCGATCAATTCAGCCTCTGCGCGAATGTCCATGCCTTCGGGCGTCGGCGCGATATGGGTGATGTTGATATCGGTTCCCAGCGAGTGCTGCCCTGATTCCTGATGTGGCAGGATGCATTTGATCGCTGCCTCTTCCATAAACCCCACCAGATACATTGTCGCCAGCACCGGCGGCATCGCAGAAAAATCGCCAAAGACTCCTGCTGCGCCGGGCACCAGCATGGCCCGCGTCACGGTCATCCGCGCCTCGGCCTTCAATCCAACTGTCAACATATCGTCATCCCCCGAATGGCAGCACGAATCCCGGATCTCGGGCCGTATGCGCACGCACCGCCGCATGACGGGCGAATTTCTGGATCATGACCTTGCGGCGCGCGGGCGCAAGCTTTGTCTCTGGCCCCATGGTCAGGATTTCAGCGTCATAGCCGTCGGCAATTATCAATCCCGTCTCTTCGGGCAGCAATTCAGCCGGAAACTCCGGCCCCACAGCCCAGAAAAAACGGTCACACCACGGCAAATAGCCCTTCCATTTCGAATCGGACTGGAAATCAGCGCGGGACGATTTGCATTCCACGATCCAGATCTCGCCTTTGGGTCCCAGCGCCATGACATCGACCCGAAGGCCAGATGTCGGCACCAACTCCTCCACGGTCACGAAATCATGGCCGCGCAGATGGCGTGACACACCCCTCGCCAGCAATTGGCCGGGCATCAGAGCAATTTGTATCAGATCTTCAGGCATGGAATGAATGTGAACAAAGCATAAACATAAATCAAGGGCACCGAGGATAATTGTGCCCGTCCCCTTGCCGAACACGCCGAACAAGCTTAACTAAAGGGCTGGCGGGTTTCTGCTCTTCCCGTGCGTATGGGGGCTACATTCCAGTGGCCTTAAGCAAATCCGAGGGCGCTGGCTCTGTCCGGACCCTGGTCCGGTTAACTGGTGCCCACCTGTACATACAGGTCCTCGGGAATAAGCCCTCGCACGGTTGCTGCGGTTCCCGCCGCCTCAGACCCGGCTCAGCGCCATCATAGCGATGCCGGTAGAAATAAAGTTTACCCCCAGCATGACGCCGATCGCCCACATAGCCGTCCCCGGCAGCCCGGCGATCAGCAACACACCCAGCGCCAGCGTGACGATGCCGTTCACAGCCAGCCAACCCCAGCCTTTTTCCGGGCGGTGCTGCACGGCGATCATGCCTTCAGCAACGCCCTGCATCAAAAACACTGCGCCCAGCAGAAGCGTCAGCCCGACCAGACCCGTCAAGGCAAAGAACGCCAAATAAACACCAAGCGCTAAATGCAGCAGGGCGATCAGCCCAGCCAGCAAACCAGAGCGCCAGCCGCGCGACTGTACCGCATGCCACAACAACGCCGCACCCGTGATCAAAAACACCCAGCCTAGCGCGACCTTGGCCACGACAGAAAAAACCAACGGGAACACTATCGCCAAGGCACCGACAATAATCATGACAATACCGACGTTGCGAAAACGTCCGCGATTGGCGCGCACGGCGTCCATGACGCTGGAGGGAAGGCCGGGAATGGGGTCGGTCATCGTTCGATACCTCAACTCAAAAGCCGCAGGACGAATGCCCCTGCTTCTTCTGGTTATAAATATCTTGAGGTCCGGGGCAAAGCCCCGAAAGGGGCGGGCGGGCAGGCCCGTCCACCCGCCGGATCAAAAGCCGCCTGGCAAAAGTTCATGCGCCATGTGGTCCAGCACCGCATTCACGAACCGCGGCTCTTTACCTTCGGGAAAGAACGCACCGGCCACGTCCACGAATTCCGTGATCACGACCTTCGGCGGCGTGTCCTTTGCAATCAGCTCTGCGCCAGCGGCACGAAACAGCGCGCGCAGGGTCGGGTCAATTCTGCCCAGCGGCCATTTTGCGACCAATGCACGGTCGGTCAGTTGGTCAATGCGCACCTGCCCGTTCACCGCCCCTTCCAGTAAACCGCGAAAGGTGTCGATATCGCCTTCAAGCATTTCCACGTCGTCAAAGACTTCGCCAAAGCGGTGGTCTTCGAATTCAGCAATCACGCCATCGACGGTCTGATCAATGGCCTCCATCTGAAACAGCGCCTGCACCGCGAAAAATCGCGCGGCAGACCGCATCTTGCGCCGCTGGTTGTTCGAGATCGTCATACCGTCTCTCCGCCTTTGGCCAGATGTCCGCTGGTAAAGCCCACGGTCTTGCCCGCATTCCCCCAGCGCCGCTCAAGCGCGATCAAGTGCATGGCCGCAGCGGCCGCGCCGCCGCCTTTGTTCTGCCCGTCGGCCTGCGCGCGCACGGCGGCTTGTTCATAGCTTTCGACCGTCAGGATGCCATTGCCGATGCACATGCCCTGCAGGCCCAGCAGCGTCAGGCCCCGGCTGGAATCGCTGCAGGCAGTGTCGTAATGCGTGGTCTCGCCCCGGATGATGCAGCCCAGCGCGACATAGCCGTCGAAGTCACACATCCGCGCCGCGATGCCGATGGCGGTGGGGATTTCCAGCGCACCGGGGACTTCGACAACCTCTAGCGTGACTCCCGCCTGATCACAGATCGCCTGTGCCCCGGCGATCTGCTGATCATAGATGTCCTTGTAATAAGGCGAGGCCACGGCCAGCAATTTCACCGGCGCAACAAAGGTCGGCAGCGGCATGGAATAATGCGATGGTCCGGCCATTATCCGATCTCCGATATTTTGCGTGTGCCGGTAATTTCCAGCCCGTATGCATCCAGACCCACGACCTTGGGCTGCGGCGAATTTGTCAGCAACTCGATCTTGTGCAGACCCAGAGAGGACAGGATCTGCGCGCCCAAACCATACTGACGCAAGGTCTCCGGCGAGACACCGTCATCCGGCACCATCTTCATGTGCAAATCGCGTAACAATACAAGAACGCCGCGCCCTTCGGCCGCGATCATCTCCATTGCATCGGCGAATTCATTGCGACGCCCGCGCGTGCCAGTGCCGATTACGTCCAGCATCGGGTCAAGCGCATGCATCCGCACAAGCACCGGCACGTCGTCGGTGATGTCGCCCTTGATAAGCGCGATATGTTCCGCGCCCTGCGTCTCGTCGGTGTAAATCCGCATATCCCAGTCGCCGCCGAATTCGGAGGCGATCATCCGGCTCGATTGCTCGCGCACGAGATTGTCGTGGCGACGACGATAGGCGATCAGATCGCTGATCGTGCCGATCTTCAGCCCGTGCTGCTGGGCAAAGGCCACCAGATCCGGCAGGCGCGCCATTTCTCCGTCGTCCCTCATGATCTCGCAGATCACGCCAGACGGGTTCAGGCCAGCAAGGCGGCTGATGTCGACGGCGGCCTCTGTGTGGCCGGCGCGGACCAAAACGCCGCCGTCGCGGGCACGCAGCGGAAAGACGTGGCCGGGGGTCGCGATATCGGCGGCACCCTTGCCAGCGTCGATGGCCACGGACACGGTGCGTGCGCGGTCATGGGCGCTGATACCGGTGGTGACGCCTTCGCGGGCCTCAATGGAAATGGTGAATGCGGTTTCATGACGCGACGAGTTATTCGTCGACATCAGCTTCAGCCCCAGCGCGTCAATCCGTTCGCCGGGCAGCGACAGACAGATCAGCCCGCGCCCATGGGTCGCCATGAAGTTGATCGCATCGGGCGTCGCCATCTGCGCCGGTATCACCAGATCGCCTTCGTTCTCGCGGTCCTCGTGGTCAACCAGGATGAACATGCGGCCGTTGCGGGCGTCTTCGATGACGTCCTCGATCTTGCTGATCGCGTCGGACCAGTCTGTTTCCACCTGGCCTGGGGTCTCGAAGGGTTGGGTCATCGGGGATTCCTTTGGCGTGTTGCCCCGGCCAATAGCTTAGCCGGGGCGGATTGGAAAGATCGTGGCGTCCCTATCAGGAGGCAGCCCGCTCCATGCAAACTTACGGTCCGCAAACCAAGCGCTACCACCCGGCCAAAGTTGTGACCGATGTCTGTCGTCAGTCGTACTCGCGCAACCGCGCTACATAGCGGGCCATGGTGTCGACCTCTAGGTTGATCGCATCGCCGACCTGAGTTGCGCCCCAGGTCGTGACTGACTTCGTGTGCGGGATCATATTCACGCCGAAATCGCGTCCGTCCACCGCATTTACCGTCAGGGATGTGCCGTTCAGCGCGACCGATCCCTTGGACGCGATGAACTTGGCAAAGGCTTCTGGCGCGCGAAAGGTGAACCGCGTGCTGTCCCCTTCATCGTGCATCGCCACGACCTGCGCGACGCCGTCGACATGGCCAGACACGATATGACCGCCCAGTTCGTCCCCGACCTTTAGCGCACGTTCAAGATTCAGCTGCTGGCCAACCTGCCATGCGCTAACATTTGTGGAACCCACGGTTTCGGCGCTGATTTGCACGTCAAACCAGTTCTGAGGATCGCGGCCCAGTGCGATGACCGTCAGGCACACCCCTTCGCAGGCGATAGAGGCACCAATCTCGATCCCGTCCACGTCATATCGGGTGCCGATCCGCGCACGCAGATCGCCGCTCTGCTCCAGCTCTAGAACACGGCCCACGTCGGTGACAATTCCGGTAAACATCGCATGCTCCTTCACGGTTTGTTTCGAGGTAGCGCTTCAAGTAGTGACAGACAAGCATTGCTGCCCGTGACAACACCCACGTTGCCTTATTTTTTTCAGTCAAAAGGGTTAGCATTTTGGATAGACCCCAACCAGATTGATCCCGTGACCGATCCAGCCAAACGCCAATTTCTGTTCCTGCAAGGACCGCACGGGCCGTTTTAACACCATCTGGCACAGATGTTGCGGGCCGCTGGTGCGCAGGTCTGGCGTGTCCGGTTCAATGCAGGTGACCGCGCGTTCTGGTTTGGCGCGCCGGGCTATATTTCCTTTCGCGATCCGCACGATCACTGGCCGGACACCTTTAGCGCCATCGTGGCGCGGCGCGGCATCACCGATATCGTGCGATGTGGCGACACCTGCCAGATCCACGCGCGAGCGGTAGTGATTGCCCGCGCATTGGGTCTGCGCATCCACGTCCTCGAAGAAGGCTACATGCGGCCCTATTGGGTGACCGATGAACGCGGCGGCACGAACGGCCATTAGCGCCTGATGGACATGAGCGTCGATGACATGCTCAAGGCGCTGGCCATGTCTGATCTGGAAATGCCGACGCCCCCAGCCCGTTGGGGCGATAAGCGTAACCATGTTTTCTATGGCTCCTTTTATCATTGGTTCGGCATATTCCGGAACCGGGACTATCTTAACTTTGCCCGCCACCGCGAATTGCCCATCGCTATGGAAACATGGCCTTATACCAAGCGTTTATTGCTGATGCCCGATATCGCGCTGGACCGGCACATCACGACCATGCGCATCCACTATGGCGACGTTCCCTATCATCTCGTTCTGCTACAGCTTGCACATGATGCCAGTTTCCAGAAACACTCGCTCTTCACCCGGATGGAAGAGTTCCTGACCGTCGTCATGGACGGTTTTGCCAAAGGCACGCCGCGCCATCATCATCTGGGGTTCAAGGCGCACCCCTTGGACAGCGACCGCAGCCAGACCAAGCGCATCGTCAAACGCCTAGCGGCGCAGGCAGGCGTGAGCGTGCGCGTGCATTACATCTGCGGCGGCAAGATGGCCCGCGTGCTGTATTACGCCCGCACCGCCGTCACCGTCAATTCCACCCCAGCCCATCATGTGCTGTGGCGCGGCATCCGGCTGAAAGTGTCTGGCAACGCCGCCTATAACAAGACAGAATTTGTGTCGGATCAAGCACTTGCGGACTCCTTTACTAATTTTGACCAGCCCAACAGCCGAGCCTACAGGGACTGTCGCCGGTTTCTGCTGGAAACGTCCCAAGTGCCCGTTGGCCTTTATTCCGCATGCGGGCGCCGCCAGCTGATGCGTGAGTTTATCGATATGGTGCTGTCAGACGCCGATCCTTACGACAGCTTGGCTTTTGGCAAGACGCCGCCCCACCAGCCCTTGCGAATCATTAACTGAAACGCACCAGCCCTAGTGCCATTGCGCCCCGTCGCGGCACGAAAGCAACACTGCATCAAGTCAGACCTACAACCTTGTTCTGCCAAACTATCTTTCACCGCGTCTTTAACATAGGTTTAAAAAAAACGGCCGAGGCAGAACAATAACAGGTCGAGGAGACCGAGCAGTGCTATTCTTGACATTGCGCCTTTCACGAGGTGCCGCCCTCTTTATCACGCTGGGTCTATTGGCAGCTTGTGCCTTACCCCGCATGGGACCGAACAAATCCGAGATTTTTGCGGGCTCTGTCCTGCGTGAAGGTGACGCTTTCATCCTGACCGTAGACGACCGCGTTAACGCCATCGCCGCCGTGGCCCCCGCGCTAGGGTTTACTGCCGGGTTCCTGAACGCCGGAGAGTTGGGGGCTGACACAGTCCGCGCAGGCGACACGCTGGGCCTGACAGTGTTTGAAAACGTCGATGATGGCCTGCTGGTCCCGCGGGGCCAGAACACCACCGTACTGGAAGAAGTGCAGGTCGACGGTCAGGGGTACATTTTTGTCCCCTATGCAGGCCGCATTCTGGCCGCTGGCAATACGCCAGAGGCGATCCGCCGCATCATTACGGGCAAGCTGTCCGACCAGACCCCCGATCCGCAAGTTCAGGTTCGCCGGCTGGCCGGTGGCGGCGCAACGGTGTCGGTGTCCGGCGCGGTGAACGATCAGGGCGTCTATCCGATTGAACGGCCGACCCGGTCGCTGATCGCGATGCTGGCCGCCGCTGGCGGTGTGGCGGTAGAGCCAGATATTGCCCGCGTCACCGTCGTGCGCGGCAACGAGAAGGCCGAGATCTTTTACAACGATCTGTTCGACAGTCCGCGCAACGACATAGCCCTGCGTGATGGCGATTCTGTTATCGTCAAATCCGACAGCCGTACCTTTACGGCGCTGGGAGCCACCGGCTCGCAGCGCCGTGTGACCTTTGAAAGCCAGACCATCTCGGCGATCGAGGCGCTGGCGCAAGTCGGCGGTCTATCGTCCACGACCGCTGATCCCACCGGCGTCTTTGTCTTCCGCAACGAGCCGGAAGAGATCTCCGAGCAGTTAGTCGGTGCCGATGTGACGGGCACTCAGCGTGTCGTCTATGTGCTGGACCTGACGCGGCCCAACGGCATGTTCATGGCCCG
>CAWUXN010000190.1:0-7819 GCA_963926415.1 uncultured Loktanella sp. | reverse complement strand
ATGCCCTTCGGCCCCCATTTGCCCCAGTGCGCCGCGCAGTTGCGGGCCGCAGTCACATTTCAGCGACCCCAGCAGGTCGCCGGTGAAACAGGCCGAATGCAGGCGGGCCAGTACTGGCTTGCTGCGGTCGGGTTGGCCGATCTCGACGGCGTAGTGCTCTTCGCCGCCGTCGGCAGGGCGAAAGATGTGCAGGCGGCCGGCCTCTGACACAGACATGGGCAGGCGGGCGTTAACGACGCTGTGCAGGGGGGACATGTCGGTCGTGCGCACGGCATCGGCGTTTACAATCGTCAGGCCGTGCTGGGCGGCAAAGGCGGTGGCATTGTCCAGCGGCGCAATCACGCCGGCGGGCAACAGGCGGGCAGATTTGCACAGGGCCACGGCGGCGCGGGCTAGTTCCGCGTTGCCGTCGCGCAGGGCCCGCAGGGGGCCTTTCATGGGATTACGCAGATCGTCTGCGGGGTTGGCTAG
Source organism: uncultured Loktanella sp. (assembly GCA_963926415.1). Taxonomy (GTDB): domain Bacteria; phylum Pseudomonadota; class Alphaproteobacteria; order Rhodobacterales; family Rhodobacteraceae; genus Loktanella. The sequence continues at coordinate 7,348 of CAWUXN010000190.1, read as the reverse complement.
CGCCGTGACCCACCGGGCGTCCGCGTTCGCAGGCAGGGCGATGCGCGCGACATCGCCGTCATAGGCCGCAACTTTCAGCGTTTGAGCGCGCCAGTCGGTGATCGCGACGGCGGCCCCCAGATCACGCACAAGGGCCAAGCGGGCGGGTTGCAGAGTCTCGGCGGCCAGCATCACACCGCTACCTGCCACCACAACGGGCACCCCCATGCGCAGGTCAGCCCGGGCGCGGGCCAGTCGTTCTGTTTCGTCGGGTGCGAAGCCCATAGGTCAAAACCTTTGCGAATTATCCGACGGATTTAGGCCATGTGGGCGTTTAATGTAATAAATGTAAATGAAATCACACGTCCGTGTGAACCTTTTGCAGCACAACTTGTTGAATACGTGTGTCCATCACATCTGATGAGAAAGAACTTGGAGGGTACTATGGCCCATTTGAAGAAGATCCTGTTGGTTGATGACGATGACGACCTGCGCGAAGCGCTGGGCGAACAGTTGTTGCTAACCGAAGATTTCGATGTGTTCGAGGCCGATGATGGTGCCTCGGCGATGACGAAGGTTAAGGAGCAGTTGTACGATCTGGTGATCCTTGATGTTGGCCTTCCCGACACCGATGGCCGCGAGCTGTGCCGCTTGATGCGTAAGCAGGGTGTTAAATGCCCGATCCTGATGCTGACCGCGCAGGATAGCGATGCCGACACGATCTATGGCCTTGATGCCGGTGCGAACGATTATGTGTCCAAGCCGTTCAAGTTTCCCGTACTGTTAGCGCGGATCCGCAGCCAGCTGCGCACGCATGAACAGTCAGAGGACGCGGTGTTCCAGTTGGGGCCATATACCTTCCGCCCGGCGCAAAAGATGCTGGTGACAGAGGACGATAAAAAAGTCCGTCTGACGGAAAAGGAAACGAACATCCTTAAGTTCCTGTACCGCGCGTCCGACGGCGTAGTTGCCCGCGATGTGCTGCTGCACGAGGTCTGGGGTTATAATGCTGGCGTGACCACGCATACGCTGGAAACCCACATCTATCGCCTGCGTCAGAAAATCGAGCTCGATCCATCGAATGCTCGCCTGCTGGTGACCGAACAAGGAGGTTACCGGTTGGTCGCATAGACCGCCGGGAACCAAACCTGAATGAAGGTGTTGTAAAAGCGAAATCCCGCGCCACCGGGCTATGTGGCATGGTCTCTGTTGGACTTGCCCGGGCCTTGTATTAGGTTTTTTTGTTTGGGGGATGCCTTGTTTGATGGCGTTTTCGGTGCTGTAGGCGAATATTTACCGAACGCGCCTAGAGTGGTTCCTCTGCCTTGGCCGCCCGGTTAGGATGAAGCCGAGGCTATCAAAAAACAGGATCACCCCATGCGCAGCTTAACTCTTTCTTTCCTTGCAGCGGTAAGTTTGGCGGCATGCGGCGGCAGTGCTGTGGATGCACCGCTTGGCGGGTTGGGGCGGTATCAGGTCACTGGTGTCGAAGACGACGATGACATGCTGAAAATGCGGGCCGGACCGGGGACCGGTTATATTATCGTACTTGGGATGCCGAATGGCACCTCGGTCTGGGTCGATAGTTGCGAGCCGTCGGGCAACACCAGCTGGTGCAAGGTCACGCTGGGCGGCGCGGGCGGGGTCGAAGGTTATGTCTCCAAGGCGTATCTGAAGGCGGTATGATATTTTCGTTCCCTGCTTAACCTATGGGCGCGGCGCACTAGGTAAAGCATAGAACGTCACCTGAAAGGACATGCCCATGAAAACTGCCAAGAATTATCTGGATGAAGCCAACGCTGCCGTCACCCGGATCACGACTGAGGATGCGATCAAGCTGCACGGCACCGATGAAGGCATTTGGATCGACGTGCGCGACAGTGGCGATATTGCCAAGACCGGCACGATCAAAGGCGCGCAGCGCGTGCCGCGTGGGTTTGTGGAGTTCGCGGCTGACCCTGAATCGCCCCACCACAAGGACTTTATGCAGCCCGGCAACAAGTATTACCTTGTCTGCGGCGTGGGTGGTCAGGCCGCACTGGCGGGCAAGACACTGAAAGACATGGGCTATACCGATGTCACCAATGTCGGCGGCGTGCCGGATTGGAAAAATGCAGGCGGTCCAGTCGAGGACTAAGTCCACATCTGCCAAAGCAGCCGCACCGCAAGCGCGGTCGCGGCTGTGACCAACACCGGCTTGATCAGGCGCGATCCGACGCGCATCGCCAGCTTTGACCCGACCCAAGCGCCTGCGACCTGCGCCGCGCCCATCGCTAGACCGACGGCCCACCATGGTTGCGCGACAAGCGCATAGGTGGCGATGCCGCCAAGGTTGGATGCGAAGTTAAGCAGCTTGGTATGGGCAGTCGCGCGCAGCACACCGTAGCCGCCCAGTGCGACAAAACCCAGCATATAGAACGCCCCAGCCCCCGGCCCGATCAAGCCGTCGTAGAAAGCGACCAGCGGCACGATGGTCAGGGCAAACAGCCCCGGCGCGAGGCGCTGGGCACGGTCCACGTCGTTGAGGCCGGGTTTGAGCGCAAAGAACAGCGCGATGCCGATCAACAGGACGGGCAAGCCAAGGCGAATCACGTCTGTTGGCAAATGGGACGTCAGCAGCGCCCCGGCTACGGCGGCGACAAAGGCAACCAGCGCAGGTTTGATCTGTTTGCGCAGGTCTACATGCCCGCCGCTGGCATAGGCAATTGCGGCCATGCCGGCGCCAAATACGCCCTGCACCTTGTTCGTGGCAATCGCTGTGACGGGGGGCGCACCGGCCAGCACCAACATGGGCAGCGTGATCAGGCCGCCGCCGCCTGCGATGGAATCGACGATACCCGCGACGAAGGCGGCGAGCATGAGGAGTGCGACGATATCGCCTGTGACCTCGAACATCTTAGGACGCGAAGTCGGTACGAGCATAGCCTTGGATAAACAGCAGCGCGGTCAGGTCGCCGTGGTTGATGCGGACATCGCATTCCTTTTGCACCGATGGTTTGGCGTGCAGTGCGACTCCGGTACCGGCGCGGGCCAGCATTCCCAGATCGTTGGCACCGTCGCCGACGGCCATGGCGTCCGACACTGTGATGCCGAGCTTGTTAGAGATTTCTTCCAGCGCGTCGACCTTGGCCTGCCGTCCTAAGATTGGCCGGGCGACATCGCCTGTCAGCTTGCCGGCGTCTACCAGCAGCGTATTCGCGCGGTTTTCGTCAAAGCCAAGCGCGGACGCGATGCGGGCAGTGAACGCGGTAAAGCCGCCAGAGACCAGCGCAGCGTGACCGCCGTGCGCCTTCATCGTCTGCACCAGCTCGTACCCGCCGGGCATTAGGGTGATTCTGGTGTCGAGGACATAGGCGATGATGGATTCGGGGAGGCCTTTCAGTAGGCCGACGCGCTCTAACAGAGCCCCTTCGAAATCCAGCTCTCCGTTCATGGCCTTGGCGGTGATGGCGGCGACACGCTCGCCGACGCCAGCCTCGGCTGCCAATTCGTCGATGCATTCTTGGCAGATCATGGTGCTATCCATGTCGGCCAGCAGCATTTTCTTGGCTCGGCCAGCGGTGGGCTGGATGACTAGATCGACGCCAAGCACTTGGCAATCGTCCCATACGGTCCACTGATTTTCAGGCACGGCGGGCAGGGTAAATTCGGTGGCCTCGTCCACTGACAGCCAGACTGTATCGCCGCCGCCCCACGCGTTCCGCAGGTTTTCGACAAGGGTGGCGTCCAGCGCGCCGGGCTTTGCAATCAGGGTGGCGGTGTACATTTATCGGACCTTTTTCAGGCGCAATCGCGCGTGGTGGCGTTTGCAGCGTGCTAGCGCGTTTGCGCGGACCGCGAAAGGGTGTGCCCGTCCGGGTCATGAAAATAAGGCCGTAACGCGTGATATTCGGGGTCCGGGGTGCGAGTTTTCAGACCGCCTGAAATTTACCGTTTGATAAAAAATGAACCTGTGGCAGGCTGCAATAGTAACAGTTCCTGAGGTAGACCATGACATCATCCACCGCCCCCGGACTCGCCGCTGGTCGGCTTGACGCCGAAAGTCTCGCCACCGGCTTTGCCGATCTGCATGCTCCGCTAGACGCGCACGAGGTGCTTGTCGCAGCGGATCGCTGCTATTTCTGCTATGATGCGCCTTGCGTCACAGCTTGCCCTACCAGCATCGATATCCCGCTGTTCATTCGCCAGATCGCGACGGGCACGTCACTGTCGGCAGGGCAGACGATTTTTGATGCGAACATTCTGGGCGGTATGTGCGCCCGCGTTTGCCCGACCGAAGACCTGTGCGAAGGGGCCTGCGTGCGCGAAGCCGCTGAGGGCAAGCCGGTCCAGATTGGCCGCCTGCAGCGTCACGCGACGGATACGGTCATGGCGCGGCAGGGGCATCCTTTTGTGCGCGCTACCAGCACTGGCAAGCGGGTTGCTGTCGTCGGGGCTGGACCTGCCGGTCTGTCCTGCGCGCACCGTCTTGCGATGCTGGGGCATGACGTTGTGTTGTATGATGCGCGGCTCAAGCCCGGCGGTCTGAACGAATATGGCATTGCCGCCTACAAATCGACGAACGGCTTTGCGCAGCGCGAAGTCGACTGGCTGCTGGGGATCGGTGGTATCGATCTGCATACTGGCAAGGCACTGGGGGCTGATCTGCGCCTTGATGCGCTGGCTGATGAGTTTGACGCGGTGTTTCTTGGCACGGGCCTTGGCGGTGTGAATGCGCTGGGGATCCCTGGCGATGATCTTGCCGGGGTTGCGGATGCGGTCAGCTTTATCGCGGATTTGCGGCAAAGCACGGACCTGACCACGCTGCCCGTTGGGCGCAATGTCGTGGTGATCGGGGGCGGTATGACCGCCGTGGATGCTGCCGTGCAGTCAAAGCTGCTTGGTGCGGAAAACGTGACAATTGCCTATCGCCGGGGCCGCGAGGCCATGGGGGCGAGCCGTTATGAACAGGATCTGGCCGCCAGCAAGGGCGTGAAGCTGATGTTCAATGTGCAACCGCATGCTGTGCGCGAGGGGGCGATTGATCTGGAATACACTTCTGATGATGGCACCGGTCTGTGCGGCACGGGCGAAGTGATTTCTTTGCCTGTCGATCAGGTGTTCCGCGCCATTGGTCAGAACCTGACGACCGACGGCGGCCTGACCGTCGAAGGGCGCAAGATCAAGGTCACCGGCGCTGGGCGCACCACGCGCGCTGGCGTCTGGGCTGGAGGCGACTGCGCGCAGGGCGGCGACGACCTGACCGTGACCGCTGTGGCGGAAGGCCGCGATGCGGCAATGGATATCCATGCAACCATGATGGAGGGCAACTGATGGCCGACCTGACCACCGATTTTCTGGGCATCAAAAGCCCTAATCCCTTCTGGCTGGCCTCTGCCCCGCCGACCGACAAGGAATACAACGTCCGTCGCGCTTTTGAGGCTGGTTGGGGCGGTGTCGTGTGGAAGACGCTGGGCTCCGAAGGTCCGCCCGTCGTAAACGTGAATGGCCCGCGCTATGGCGCGATCTTTGGTGCGGACCGGCGGCTGCTGGGTCTGAACAACATCGAGTTGATTACCGACCGCCCGCTGGAGGTGAACCTAGAGGAGATGGCGAGGGTCAAGGCCGACTATCCCGACCGCGCTCTGATCGCGTCCATCATGGTGCCCTGCGAAGAGCAGGCCTGGAAAGACATCCTGCCGCGAGTGGAAGAGACCGGTGCGGACGGTATCGAGCTGAACTTTGGCTGCCCGCACGGGATGGCTGAACGGGGCATGGGGTCTGCCGTGGGGCAGGTGCCGGAATACATCGAAATGGTCGTGCGCTGGTGCAAGAAATACTATGACCGTCCGGTTATTGTGAAGCTGACGCCGAACATCACGGATATTCGCAAGCCTGCGCAGGCGGCGCGGAATGGCGGCGCGGATGCGGTGAGCTTGATCAACACGATTAACTCGATCACATCCGTCAATCTGGACGCGATGTCGCCCGAGCCGATGATCGACGGCAAGGGCACGCATGGCGGCTATTGCGGGCCTGCGGTGAAGCCGATTGCGATGAACATGGTCGCGGAAATTGCCCGTGATCCGGGCACACGCGGTATGCCGATTTCCGGCATCGGGGGCGTGACGACATGGCGCGATGCGGCGGAGTTCATGGCGCTGGGCTGTGGCAATGTGCAGGTCTGCACGGCTGTGATGACCTATGGCTTTAAAATCGTGGACGAGATGAAGTCGGGTCTATCGCAGTGGATGGATGAAAAGGGCTATACCTCGACGTCCGATTTCGTAGGTATGGCTGTGCCGAATGTCACCGATTGGCAGTATCTGAACCTGAACTATGTCGCGAAGGCCAAGATTAATCAGGATGCCTGCATTTCTTGCGGTCGCTGCTATGCCGCTTGCGAAGATACCTCCCACCAAGCGATCGCGATGACGCCGGACCGCACGTTTAGTGTGATCGACGCGGAGTGTGTGGCCTGCAACCTATGCGTCGATGTCTGCCCGGTGGAGGATTGCATTACGATGGAAGCGATGGCGCCCGGCACGGTCGATCCGCGGACTGGCAAGATAGTGCAGGCGGAATATGCCAACTGGACGACCCACCCCAACAATCCGGGGGCGGTTGCGGCTGAATAATACGCTGCGGCTAAGAGTTTTCGTACGAAAACTCTTAGGGCGGTGAAAGTCTTCGTGACGAAGACTTTTTGGGTCAGGCGTCAGCGGTGGACGGTCAGGTGGTCTGTGCGGTAGATCACGATGAAGTGGTCGGCACATTCCAGCAGGTGGTAATTATGGGCCGCCACGGCCGCGACAAAGGCGTCGCGGCCGACATCGCGGAGGGCGCGGCGGACGATACCGCCCTGTTGCGCGGCTTTGGCTGAAAACAGCTGCCTCAGCCAAGCATCGTTACCCGTGTCGGGTAGCGGCGCAACTTCTGAAGCTGAACAATCTGCATGAGCCGGATGTTAGCGTGGCTTCGGTTAACAGCCCTTTAAGCTCACCAGCCGCTTTCGATCACCATTTTGTCTTTCGGCACGCTCAAGTCGGCGAGCGCGTCACGCATTGCGTCGACGAAACCGCCTGGGCCGCAGATGTAGAATGTCTGGTCCAAATCATTCAGCAAGTCCTGTAGCACCCCCTTGTCGATTCTGCCGGGGACATGTGCGGTGTCCGGCTGGTCGCTGATAACATAGGTCGGTTTTACACCGTCCATCGCGTCCCACTTGTCCTTTAGGATGATGTCGCGGTCGGCTTTGTTGGCAAAGATCAGGCGATCACCGGTCAGGTCTTCGCGAGAATGTTTGTCTAGGATCGCGATGAAGGGTGTGATGCCGGCACCGGCGGCGAGGAATACACCTTTGCCATGGTCGGTGATCGCACCGGCGGGG
>CAWUXN010000189.1:0-8456 GCA_963926415.1 uncultured Loktanella sp. | reverse complement strand
TTCAACATGCGCAAGCGTCTGGACGTCTGGGCCGACACCCCCACCGCCGCTGCCCTCCGTCAACGGTTTGACTACGCATTCGAGACGCCCCCCGGTTCGGCCTATCCGCCGATCTGCGATCTGCGCCATATCCGCGGCGAGATCATCGTGAACGGTCCGGGCGGCCAGATCATCCTGACCCCGTTCGAGGTTGTACACGGCACCATCCCCGCCCTTGGCTTTCGCGTCGCTGGCATGGCCTATCTGCCCGATGTCTCTGACATTCCCACCCACTCATGGGACGTGCTGCACGGCCTCGACATCTGGATCGTCGACGCCCTGCGCCGCACGCCTCACCCCAGCCACAGCCACCTGAGCCAGACCCTCGACTGGATCGCCCGCGTCAAACCAGCCCAAGCGATCCTGACCAACATGCATATCGACCTTGATTACAGAGCGCTCTGCGCGGAACTCCCAAGCGGCGTCACACCCGCCTTCGATGGCTGCTCCGTCACTCTGTCAAGCTGATCATCGTGCGATAAATACTCCTGCAGGAGGCATCCTGCTCCATCCGAAAGCGCAGCCATGAGCGACCTGCTCGACGTCATCCTGCCCGTCTTCATCGTCATCGGCTTCGGCTATTTCGCAGTCTGGAAAGGTCTGTTCAGCCACGAAGGCGTCGACGGGCTGATGCGTTTCACCCAGACCTTCGCAATCCCCTTCCTGCTATTTCGCGCAATCAGTCAACTTGATCTGGCACAAAACTTCGACCTCGCTTTGCTGGCCACCTTCTACACCGGGGCAACGGTCTGTTTCATCGGCGGCATCCTCGGCGCGCGTTACCTGTTTAAACGCGACTGGGAAGACTGCGTAGCGATAGGCTTTTGCTGCCTGTTTTCCAACACGCTGCTGCTGGGCTTGCCGATCACGGAACGCGCCTATGGCACCGATGCGCTACGCTATAACTACGCAATTATCTCAATTCACTCTCCCTTCGGTTACCTGCTCGGCATCACCGCGATGGAGATCGTGCGCAACACCGGCCAATCGGTCCGCACCCTGCCCGGCAAGGTCATCAAGGCGATGTTCCACAACGGGCTGATCATCGGCATCTCGCTGGGTCTGATCGTCAACCTGACGGGTCTGCCCCTGCCCGGCATCTTTACCGACGCAGTTGATCTGGTGGTGCGGGCCGCATTGCCCGCCGCGCTATTCGGTCTGGGCGGCGTGCTGTATCGCTACCGCCCCGAAGGCGACATGCGCGCCATCCTCTTCGTCGTTGCCATCAGCCTGATTGTTCACCCTGCAATCGTTTGGGGGCTGTCTGGCGTCGCGCACCTCAGCGTGCCCGAACTCCGCTCTGCCATCCTGACATCGGCGATGGCACCTGGCGTGAACGCCTATGTCTTTGCCAACATGTACGGCCGGGCGCGGCGGGTGGCAGCCAGCGCGGTGCTGATCGCTACGGGTGTGTCCATCCTGACGGTCTGGGGCTGGCTGGCAATCCTGCCGTAGGTCGGCTGAAAAGTTTTCGTACGAAGACTTTTCAGCCTGAGCAACTTTTCATACGAAAAGTGTTCGCCCCCCATATCAACCTGGTGACATGCCCCGCAGACGCTCTGATCGGCGGCGTAGCATTTCTACGACTGTCAGCAGCGTAATCGACACAATCACCAAGATAGTCGCAACCGCCAGAATGGTCGGGCTGATTTGCTCACGCAGTCCGGTAAACATCTGCCATGGCAGGGTCTTTTGTGCGGCAGCACCGACAAACAGGACCACAACCACCTCGTCAAAGGACGTGATAAAGGCGAACAAGCCGCCGGAAATCACGCCGGGCAGGATCAGCGGCATCTGGATCTTGAAGAATGTCGTGACCGGATTGGCCCCCATGTTGGCCGCAGCCCGCGTCAGCGACTGGTCAAAGCTGACCAGTGTTGCGGTGACAGTTATGATGACAAAGGGAACACCAAGGGCTGCATGGGCCAAGATGACCTTTATGTAGCCGCTCAGCGTTTTCGACATGCCAAGGTAGTTCTCCATGAACAGGCCCATCTGGCTGTAGAAAAAGAACATGCCCGTGGCGGAAATGATCAAAGGCACGATCATCGGTGAAATCAACACCGCCATGATCGCACGGCGTCCCGGCACGTGGGATTGTGACAAGCCGATCGCCGCCAAGGTGCCCAACGTGACAGATATCACAGTCGCGAAGGGTGCGATGATCAGAGAGTTCTTCAGCGGCTGCAACCAGGCATCGTTGGTAAAGAAGTCAGCGTAATGCTTGAAGCTATAACCAGCGGGGTCCAGCGCCAGCATTTCCGGCGTGAAGGTAAAGAAGTTCTGCGCGTTGAACGACAGCGGGATGATCGTAATGATCGGTGCGATCAGAAAGAAAAAGATCGCGCCGCAGATGAACTTAAAACTGTTGTGCCACAGCACCTGCCCTGTCGTCGAATAGGGCGGCACGCCGCGGCGGTAATCGCCGCTGTCCAGCCAATAGACCGCCCACCCCAGCAACGCACCCAGAATGATGCCGCCAACGGCACCCGGGAACCCACCAGCGATGAATCCAAGCACAGCGCAAACCGCGATGGCAAGCCAGCGCCCCGGTTTGCGGGCCATAAAACGGGTAAGGCCAAAGGCCAGCGCCGCGGCGATAATAGCACCGAACAAGGCCCCTTCAAGCGGACCAAGGCCTGCGGCCTGACCGCCCACGAACCCCAGCATCGCGCCAAAGACGGCGACCAGCGGCAAGGTGAAAGTGGCAAAGGCGTGCAGGGGTTTTCCCTGCTCGGGATTAAATGCAACAGAAGACATATGCTTCAGCCTCCCAGCTTGACGTTGTCGATGCCGACAATCCGGTCATAGGCCCAATAGAAGCCCAGAACGATCACCAGCAGAATGGCACCCAGTGAGGCGGCCAGCCCCCAGTTCAACGAGGTCGAGATGTGGTATGCGATCCGGTTCGAGATGAAGACACCCTTGGTGCCGCCCACGATTTCCGGCGTGATATAGTAGCCAATGGCGAGGATGAACACGAGGATGGAGCCTGCGCCGATACCCGGCACACTTTGTGGGAAGTAGACGCGCCAGAAAGCAGTCCAGTTCGTGGCACCCAGCGATTTCGCCGCCCGCAGGTATGATGGCGGGATCGTCTTCATCACCGAATATAGCGGCAGGATCATAAACGGCAGCAGGATATGCGTCATCGAAATGATCGTGCCGGTGGCATTGTTAATCAGAGCAAGGCGGTTGTCATCGGCCACCACTCCAATCCAGACAAGCAGATCGTTGATGACCCCCTGATCCTGCAGCAAAATCTTCCACGCTGACGTGCGAACCAGCAGCGACGTCCAGAACGGCAGAAGCACGAGGATCATCAGCAAGTTCGCCTGGCGGCTTGGCAGATTCGCCAGGAGCCAGCCGATAGGATAGCCTAAGAAAATGCAGGCCACAGTGATCGCAGTGGACATGATCAGCGTGCGGATGAACAGCGTGATATAGACGCGCTCATTCTCGGGGCGCCAGGCGACGCCATCCGGGGTCAGCTGCAAGTCAGCCGCGTTCAGGAAATAACCTGTGGTATATGGTGTGGAATAGGTCTGGATGATGCGCCAGACGTCACGGTCGGCCCAATCCTTGTCCATAGCAACAAAGTCTGCCATCACATCGGTCTTGGCAAAACCCACCGCCGCTGTCTGTGCTGCAGTCAGCACATCAGCGTGCGGCATGTCGGCCGGAATCGCTGCGCCGTTGACCAGGTCCTCGTAAAGCGCCAGATAGACGGTGTTCCAAGGCTGTACTTCGGCGGGGTTGTCATCGTCTTCGGTCTGAACAACGCGGGCGAAGTCACGGTAAATGCTGGCGGTTTGCGGCAGCACCTCTCCTACGCCTTCGGCCAGACGGAAGGTCGGGCGCTTGCCCGTGCCATCGTATGTGGCGTTCGCCGCGAGCCAGCGCGGGCCGGCGAAGATGTCGATAAAGGTTTGCGGATCTTCCCATGCAGGATCCAGCGCCGCGAATTGATCGGTATAACCTTCGCCGATGTCATCGACGCCGCGCCCCGACTTGCGGAACAAGGACGAGATGCCAGAGGCTTCGTAGTTCAGGCGCGAGCCAAGGCGCGTGTGATTCTTTTCCTCAGCGGCGACCATCATGTCCTTGGCCAGCGCGGAAAACACCAATGGGCCCGGCACGTCAGTTTTGTCGGGCTCCCAATCCGCCAGCACACGCACAGTTCGCGGCAGAGTATCTCCTACGATCTGGTTCTCGACTGAACGGAACAGCATTTCGCCGATGGGATAGATAAAGGTCACGACGATAAAGATCAGCAGCGGCGCGATCAACATCAGCGCACGGCGCTTTTGCTTGCGCAATGCACGGTTCAGCGACGTTTTGAGCGGAGTGCCATCGGCGGCCAGCATCGGACCACCGGGCTCTGACTGTGCAACTTTCAACCCGGTGTCAGGCGTAACACCGGTCAGATTATCGGGACCGTGCGTTGCGTCAGCCATCTCAGACTCCTTCGACAAGGATTATGGAGCTGGTGGCGCAGCGACGGCGAATGTCAGCGACCTCCTGGTAATCGGGGTCGTTATAGGCGGCTTTCGCGGCCTCATAGCTGTCAAATTCGATGACGACATGGCGGCCCATATCTTCGCCCTCTGGCGTTTCGGACTGGCCACCACGTACGATGAAACGTGCGCCGTGCGATTGCAGAATTGGTGTGTCACGCGCCACATATTCGGGATAGCCGTCTGGGTCTGTCACCTTAATGTGGCCGATGATGTAACCTTTTGGCATTGCGTGCATCCTTGCATCTGTCGTCGTGGAGGGGGTGGAGCAGGCCTGAAACAGGCCCACTCCGCGTTTTACAATTCAGACCAAAGCCTGAATTACTGGGCCAGCCATGCCTGGAACTTGGAGTCCAGGTCATCGCGGTAATCGGACCAGAAGCCATAGTTCGTCACAAAGACGTTCGTGGCGTTGGCCGGATCTGTGGGCATGTGCTCTGCCATAGGGATGCCCAGATCAGCGTGTGTGCTGACCAGCGGTGCGGACGACGCACGGGCCGGACCGTAAGCGATGTATTTCGCCTGATCAGCCAGACGCTGGGTGTCTGTCGCGAACTTCAGGAAGTCCATGACGCGGGCCAGACGATCCTCGGCCAGACCATCGGGAACAACCCAACCGTCAAAGTCCAGCATCTCTGCGTCCCACAGCATGCCAATTGGCTGGTCCTGCTCTGCAATCGCAGAGAACAGGCGACCGTTGTACGTCGAGCCCATCACGACTTCGCCGTCAGCCAGCAGCTGCGGGGTTTCTGCGCCAGCGGTCCACCAGACGACTTCGCTCTTGATGGTGTCCAGCTTTGCAAACGCCCGCGTCTGACCTTCTTCGGTGGCCAGAACGTCATAGATGTCGTCCTTAGCAACGCCGTCACACAGCAGCGCCCATTCCACGTTCGCCAGCGGGCGCTTATTCAGCGCGCGCTTGCCCGGATAGGTTTCGGTGTCGAAAATGGCACAGATGTCAGTCGGAGGCGTGTCGCCAACCATGTCCGTGCGGTAACCGACGGTGGTCGAGAACACGATCTGCGGGATGAAGCAGTCAGACACCAGGCTGTCGCCAAAGTCTTCGGTCGCTGTGGAGCCGTCGTCGCCAGCAGCCAGCGCTTCATCAAAGTCGATTTCCATCGCCAGACCTTCGTCGCACAAACGAATGCCGTCAGCGGCTTCGACGTCGACTAGGTCCCAGGTGATGTTGTTCGCTTCGTTCATGGCGCGCAGCTTTGCGACAGCCTCGGCCGAGGATTCGTCCCACACGACGTTCACTTCAGGGTGCAGGGCGATATAGGGCTCAACATAGGCCTTCAGCTGGCTGTTCTGGTATGCGCCGCCCCAGGACACGATAGTCATGTCGTTGGACATTGCTACGTGCGCTTCAGCGAAAACGCCGGTCGCAGCCAGCGTCAGCGCGGTGGTTGCTGCGAGTGTTGTCTTCAAAGTCATTCGTAAACTCCCGTTAGGTTACCCGGTGTTATTTTTCGGGCTTTGCCGCCGGGCGCGGCAAAGCCCTGTTTCACATCAGGCGTCCAGCGCGCGGCAATCCCGCGGTAGCCAGCCGATGTCGATGATGGAGCCCGGTGTCAGCTTGACCTGATCGGGCGAATTGCGTGTCTTGATTACAAAATTGTCGATGCCAGCAACCTTAAGCCGCGTGCGGAAAATATCGCCCATATAGATGAACTCCAGCACTTCAGCTTTAAGCGTGTGGGCGTTAGGGCCCAGCTTGGCGGTATCAACCTCGACCCGTTCGGGGCGGATGCTGACCTTTGTCCGCTCACCGACCTTAGTGACGTTGACCGGCACCGCGTCGATGACCTCTCCGCTGTCCAGCTTGACGACACATGTCTCGCCTTTAATTTCCGCAATCACGCCTTCCAGCGTGTTGTTTTCGCCGATAAATTGCGCAACGAAGCTGTTCTGCGGCTGCTCATACAGCTCTGACGGCGGGGCCAGCTGCTGGATGCGGCCGTTTTCAAACACGGCAACGCGGTCCGACATAGTCAGCGCTTCGGTCTGGTCGTGCGTGACGTAGACCACTGTGATGCCCAGTTCGTGCGCCAGATTGGTGATCTCGAACTGCAAGGTTTCGCGCAACTGCTTGTCCAGCGCGCCCAGTGGCTCGTCCATCAGGACCAGCTCGGGTTCGAACACCAGCGCGCGGGCCAATGCGATCCGCTGCTGCTGACCGCCTGACAGTTGCGATGGGCGACGCCCGGCAAAGCTGCCCATCTGGACCATGTCCAACGCGCGCATCACCTTTTCCTTTTGCACATCCTTGGTCATCTTGCGGACCTGCAACGGAAACGCCAAATTTTCTGCCACGGTCATGTGCGGGAACAGGGCATAGTTCTGGAACACCATGCCGATGCCACGCTTGTGTGGCGGAATGTCGTTGATCGGTTTGCCATCTAGGCGGATGTCACCGTAGGTCGCAGTTTCAAAACCCGCCAGCATCATCAGGCAAGTCGTCTTGCCAGACCCCGATGGCCCGAGCATCGTCAGAAACTCGCCCTTGGGCATCGACAGGTTGAGGTCTTTTACTACGAGGTTTTCACCATCATAGCTCTTTTGAACGTGGTCAAATTCCACGAAAGCGTCGTCGCTTTGCGCCACGCCAGTCTCCCCGTTGTCACCGGCGGGTTATCCCGCACTCTTCTCCCGTGAAATAAAGCAACCGCCCGCGTAAAGTGCAACCGGTTTCCCGGTCCGCGTCAGGATCGGCCCATATTCAGGGTATTTATCCGCGTGCGGGGCTTGATGCAGGCCAAATGGCTTGCATTGTGCCAATCAAAGCAGCGCACGATGTTGTGATCAAGCGCAGGTGACCGGGCCTCATGCCGCGCCAATTGGCAGATTAAGGCGCAAACAGAAAGACGCCGCAGCCGTAAAAGCTGCCGCGTTCAAAGAACAAGATAAACAATTTTGAAATGGAAAATCCTGGTGCGGTCGGGGGGACTCGAACCCCCACTCCGATTAAAGAACAGCGACCTCAACGCTGCGCGTCTACCAATTCCGCCACGACCGCAAGTCAGGACTGCGCCGCATATAGAACAGTGAACCGGGCGTGCCAAGAGGGGAAATCGCGCATCTTTTCCCAGCCCCTTTTCAATGCGCACGCCGGAGGCCATATAGCGGTCATGGTTGAATGGATCACCTCAGAGGGACCCGTCCCCTTCGCGCAGGCGCTGTCATTCATGGAGGCTCGCGCCGAAGAGATTGCGGCCGGCACCGCAAAAGAGGCCATCTGGCTGCTGGAACACCCTTCGCTTTATACCGCTGGCACTTCGGCCAAGCTGGCCGATCTGGTCGATCCAGACCGCTTTCCCGTATTCGAAGCGCGGCGTGGCGGACAATATACTTATCACGGGCCGGGCCAACGCATAGCCTACGTCATGTTGGACGTTGGCAAACGTGGCCGCGATGTGCGGAAATTCGTACAAGAACTTGAGGCTTGGGTTATCGCAACGCTAGACCAGTTCAACGTGAAAGGTGAAATTCGCCCTGGTCGTGTCGGCGTCTGGGTCACGCGCCCCGAAAAGCCGCTGAACGACGCCGGTCAAATGCAAGAAGACAAGATCGCCGCGCTAGGAATAAGGTTGCGCAAATGGGTGTCATTTCACGGGCTATCGATCAACGTCGAACCGGACCTAAGCCATTTTGACGGCATCGTGCCCTGCGGCATTCGCGAACACGGCGTCACCAGCCTTGTAGATCTGGGTCTGCCGGTCACGATGGCAGACCTTGATGTCGCGCTGCGCAAGACCTTTAATACCGTCTTCGGCGACTTTTAGCCTTCTGGATCGGCAACGGGAATGTCGTCCCCGCCAGCGTTCAGCGCGTCCATGATATTCACGTCCTCTTTGCCTTCGCAGGCTTCTTTCATAACGCGGCTTGTCTCGCCCGGCA
>CAWUXN010000188.1:0-2687 GCA_963926415.1 uncultured Loktanella sp. | reverse complement strand
CTGGGTCGCGGGTTTTTCCTTCGGCGCGTGGATCGGGATGCAGCTTTTGATGCGCCGCCCAGAGATCACTGGCTTCATTTCGGTTAGCCCACCGGCAAATATGTATGACTTCAGCTTCCTTGCGCCCTGCCCGGCGTCCGGCCTGATTATCAACGGTGCCGCCGACCGCGTCGCGCCGCCGGCTGACACCGTCAACTTGGTCAACAAGCTGCACGATCAAAAAGGCATCACCATCACCCACGAAGAAGTGCCCGGCGCTGGCCACTTCTTCGAGGATCCGCACATGGACCCGATGATCGGTTCGGTCAAAAGCTACGTGCGCCGCCGCCTGACAGAAAATACGCGTTAAGACTATGTCATATGTTGATGATGTCGCTCTTGAACTGGCCAAACTTGCCTTGGCGGATGCCGCCAAGGCTGGCGACGATATAATCGTCGACCAAATCGGAGATATCTTGGGTGCCTCGTCCCATACCCTGCAGGAAAGTTATTTGACTTTCGTGCGGGTCCGCCGGGCCGAGGCCCGTGCGCGCGCCCTACTGGATTCTCGCAAAGCCAAGGATGTCGGTTAACGCGCCGCGCTAGGTGGTGATGGCTGCGCGCTTTCTCTTTAAGCTATTGTGAAGTATAATATAATATGTTTCGCATGCGAAACATTAACTTTTTGGAAATGTATTCCATGCCCCCTGCTGCCGACCGCCTGACCCGCCAACTTGCCTTTCTATCCGAAGCGGACCAACTGAAATCCGTGATCCGTGCCAATGCGCTGATGGACGGCTCGCGCCGTGAAAATGCGGCGGAACATTCGTGGCACCTCGCGCTGTGGGGGTTGATTTTTGACGCTCCTGCCGCGACCATCAATATGGCCTTGCTGCACGACATCGTGGAGGTGGACGCAGGCGATCACCCCATCCATTTGCTGCAGGACCACGCAGCCATCGCCATCAAGGAACGCGCCGCTGCAGACCGCCTTTATGCGATCTTGCCGGACGACCAGGCCGCCTTGTTCCGCGGCCATTGGGAAACCTTCGAGGACGCCGTCACCCCCGCCGCCCAGACCGCGCGGATGCTGGATATGGCGCAGCCCCTGATGCAAGAGCTGCTCAACCTCGCCCAAACCGATATTGACCGCGACATCATCCGGGCGCTGCTGGCCACCGGTCGCCCCGCGGCGCTGGCGGATGATTGGCCCGAACTGTATGCTTACGCTCTTGGCCTGCTGGATCGCACCGGTCCGCGCCTTGATGCGGATACCGCCGCTCGCCTGCGCTTTCTGGCAGAGGCGGACCGGCTGAAGACCGAGCTGCGCGCGACGACACTGTTCGACGGCTCGCGCCGGGAAAACAGTGCTGAACACAGCTGGCATATCGCGCTTTATGCGCTGACGCTGGCCGAACACGCGATCAACCCGGTCGATACTGACCGCGTCATCGCCATGCTGCTGATCCATGACCTTGTGGAAATCGACGCTGGCGATCTACCTATCCACACCACCGCCAGCGATCAAGGCGCGAAGGAGGCAGAAGAGCATGCCGCCGCGATCCGCCTGTTCGGCCTGCTGCCCGCAACTCAGGGCAAGGTGTTGCACGCGCTGTGGCACGAATTTGAAGCGGCAGAGACCGACGATGCGATCTTTGCCAAAGCGCTGGACAGGGTGCAGCCCGTCATGGCGAACCTTGCGACGGGCGGCGGCACGTGGCCGACCTATAACGTCACGCCAGCCCAGCTGCATACCCGCGTTGGCACAAAGGTGCAGCGCGGTGCGCCCGCAATTTGGGCTGCTCTGGAACAGCAAATCACTGACTGGTTCGACGCCGCACAATACGGCTGATGCCCTTGGCACAATGTGGTGAGCGAGCCTGGTTGGCAGTATTCTGCAATCGCCGGCCATTGCGCCTGCCATAACGGCGCAATGGCGAACTGAAAGCTTTAATATGCGCCCGTTTTCGACCTTTGGCAGCCGACATCCTCTTGCGACCGCAGTATTGATCTTATCGCTGGCGGTTGGCTGGTTTGTGGTGCCTTTGGTGCTGCGCGGGCCTGTGGATGTGACGGGCGGCACCGGGATCGTCGACATGACCGACCTACGCCCCTTCATCGTGACCGAGGGACTGCTGGTCGTCGTCCTGTGCTTTATCGTGGCCCTGCTGCGCTGGGGCCGTGCGACGGGCCTGCGCGGCCCGGTCGATCCGGCAGGCATGCGGTTGGCGCTGTGGATCCTGACGCCGCCGGTGTCGATCGTGGCCGTCAGCTGGCTTGGTTTTCTGTCGCTCGAGGGTGGCGAAGGTCTGCGCACCTCGCTTTGGTCCATCGCCGTGCTGTCGCTGCTGATTGGTCTGTTCGAAGAGCTGTTATTCCGTGGCATCATGTTGCACGGCTTGCGCAGCCGATTCAGCGCCGGGTGGGCGATCATCGGCGCGGGCTTGACCTTTGGGCTGTTCCACGGCGCGAATGCGATCGTGGGACAGAACATGACCGTAACGGCGATCCAGATGGCCGGGGCAACAGGGCTGGGCCTGTTCTTTGGCGCGGTTGCCGTGCAGGCCCGCAGCCTGTGGCCCGCCATCGCCTTACACGCCTTGTGGGATGCTTTTGCCCTGTCCGCGCCCGCCGCTTTTGCGCTGCTGCCGCAGTCAGACACGGTAGCTGTTCCGCAGCCCGGCCTGCCGGCATTGATCATGCCGGCC
>CAWUXN010000187.1:0-2999 GCA_963926415.1 uncultured Loktanella sp. | reverse complement strand
CTGTTGGCCTGCTGAACCTGTTCCCGATCCCTGTGCTGGACGGCGGCCACCTTGTGTTTCATGCTTATGAGGCGATCACGCGGCGCAAACCCTCTGACCGGGCGCTGAACGTATTGATGATGACCGGCATGGCGATGATCGGAACACTTATGTTCTTTGCGCTTTTGAACGATTTGGTGCTTTGCCCATAGGCCGACAAATAGCTGCCGCATTTCCGCCTTTATCACTTCGTAGTGCTTAAGTAGTCTATGAAGGAGCCGAACATGCAAAACATCACGCAAAGCTACAAGGGCGTCACAACCCTGTTGTCCTTGAACTGGGATCGCTTTATGACGGCAGGTATGATGATTTTCGCGCTTTATGCTGGGGCCTATATCGCACTGCTTTAAGGCAATCTGCAAATCGCCCTGACCAGCACGCCCCAGGGCGTGCTTGTTCGTTTTGACATCTTGCCCCAGAGTATGTAATTCCTGTTTAACTTGGGAACACGGGTAGCAGGCACCAATATGACTAAGAAAAATTCTGGTGCGAATGCGCCGGTTTCGACCCGGGTTGCCCGGGCGACCATGACGCTGTCGGCGATGTTGCTGGTGCTTCAGGTCAGCAGCGTCAGCGCGCAAAGCTTTGTCTTCAATGCAGTGCAGATCGAAGGCAACCAGCGGGTCGCCGATAAAACGATCCTGACCTTCGCTGGCATCAGCCGGGGCGAGGAGCTTAGCGCCGATCAGCTGAACAATGCCGCGCAGAAAATCCGCGACTCCGGTTTGTTTGAAACCGTTGATGTGCAGGCCAGTGGCAACACGCTGGCGATCAGCGTTGTCGAATTTCCGACGGTCAACCAAATCTCGATCGAGGGGAACCGCCGTCTATCTGATGCGGAATTCCTGCCGCTGATGCAAAGCCAGCCGCGTAAGATCTATTCGCCCGCCACGGTGGAACAAGACGTTGCCACGATCACCGCGCTTTATGCCAAGAACGGCCGGATCAACGCCTCTGTCACGCCCCGGATTATCCGGTTGAGCGAGAACCGCGTGAACCTGGTGTTCGAGGTTTCTGAATCTGGCGTGACCGAAGTGCAGCGCATTAGCTTCGTAGGCAACCGCAGCTATTCCGACCGCCGTCTGCGCGGTATTCTGGAAACCAAGCAGGCCGGCCTGCTGCGCGCGATCATAAGCCGCGACACCTATTCCGAGGACCGTATCAATTTCGACAAGCAGGTGCTGACCGATTTCTATCAGTCGCGCGGTTATGCCGATTTCACTCTCCAAAACGTCGATGTGACGCTGACCCGCGAGCGTGATGCATACCTGATTACCTATAACGTGCAGGAAGGTCAGATATTTACCTTTGCCAATGTGTCGGCCAGTTCCGATCTGCCAGAGGTGGACGTCGCAGCCTATCTGCGCGCGCTGACAACCCGCACCGGAGGGACGTATTCCCCCGGTCAGTTGGACCGCGATGTCGCGCGTCTGGAACGGCTTGCGATCCAGCAGGGTCTGACATTTGTAGCCGTTGAACCCGTGATTACCCGCAACGACCGTGACCTGTCCCTGAACGTGGATTTCAAACTTGTGCGCGGTCCGCGTATTTTCGTCGAGCGGATCGACATTGAAGGCAACTCCACAACGCTGGACCGGGTTGTGCGCAACCAATTCCGCACTGTCGAGGGCGATCCTTTCAATCCGCGGGTGATCCGCGAGGCTGCGGACCGGATCCGCGCGCTTGGCTTTTTTACGACCGCCAACGTTGAAGCTCGCGAAGGCACGACGCCGGATCAGGTGATTGTTGACGTTAACGTCGAAGAGGCACCGACCGGGTCGTTGTCCTTTGGCGCGAACTATAACACCGACGACGGCGTTGGCCTGGTCGCCAGTTTCCGAGAGAAGAACTTCCTTGGACGCGGCCAGTCGCTTAGCTTTCAGGTGTCGACAGCCGAGTCAAATCGTGTGTTTGATTTCAGCTTGGCAGAGCCGAACTTCCTGGGCCGCGATCTGCGCGCCAGCTTTGATTTGAGCTATCGCACATCCTTTGATGACGCTGATAATTACGACACAGAGACGTTCCGGGTCAGCCCGACCTTGACCTTTCCGGTCAGCGAAAGCAGCCGTCTAACCACCTTTGCAGCGTTGGAATATAACGATCTGTCTGGCGATGTGGACAGCGTCAGCGACTTCATCCAGGAAGAGGCCGATCTGGAAGGCACGTTTAATGCGTCCGTCGGGTATAGCTATTCGTTCGACAACCGCCGCACCGGGCTTGATCCAACAGCGGGCTATGTGTTCCGTTTTGGTCAGGAATTCGCCTTTGGCGATACTCAGTTCATCAAGACTACAGCGCTGGCCGCAGCAGAGCGTAAGGTCCTGAACGACGACGTGACCTTGCGGGCTACGATTGAGGGTGGGCACCTAGCCTATCAGGATGGATTTAGCCGCATCACAGACCGCTTCTTCTTGAACGGTAACTCTTTCCGCGGCTTTGACACCAACGGCGTCGGTCCGCGCGACTACCAGCCGGGCGGTGATACGGATATCAACGACTCGCTTGGCGGCAACTCTTACGCCGTCGCCCGGCTAGAGTCCGAATTTCCGCTAGGTCTGCCAGAGGAATACGGCATCACAGGCGGTGTTTTCGCCGACTACGGCTCTGTCTGGGATGTGGGCCGGGACGGGTCGGACGGCTCGAATATCATCTATGATGGGTTCACGCCTCGTGCGACGGCTGGCGTCTCGATCTTCTGGACCACGCCGCTGGGCCCGCTGCGTTTCAACTTTACCGAGCCACTGAAGGTCGAGGATAAAGACGACACGCAGGTTTTCGATATCACGATCTCGACGTCGTTCTGATGCGTGCGTTGGCGGCTGCGTTGGTGGTGACACTGGCGTCGATCCATCCCGCCGGCGCGCAACAGGTGCCGGCGGCCACGTCGCCTGTGCTGATCGTCGACAGCGACAGGCTGTATCAGGACTCGCGCTATGGTCAGCAGATCAGGGCAGACCTTG
>CAWUXN010000186.1:0-2561 GCA_963926415.1 uncultured Loktanella sp. | reverse complement strand
TCGTCTTCAGGATCAGCCGCAGCTTTGCCAGCGCAGCGTCACCACCACCAGACAGAACGATGCGCCGTCCTGCGACGGCCATAAAGACGGGAAAATGATCCATGCCAAGCGCTCCTTTACTTGCCCTCTACATAGAACATTTTTCTGGTTTTTGACCACTGGCGCACATAGATAAGGACATACGTCCCGGCCCAATGCCAAAGTAGCACGCCTGTCCCAGAATAACCGGAAACCTAGTATGCCCGTTCGCATCGACGACACAGACCGGAAGATCCTCGCTGCCCTGCAGCGCGACGCCAGCCGCTCGCTGGACGAAATCGCCGCCGAAGTCGGCTCTTCCAAGACCCCCGTCTGGAATCGGATCCGCAAATTACGCGCCAGTGGCGTCATCGGCCAGACCACCGTGATCCTCGACGCCGAAGCGCTGGGATTCGAGGCCTGCTTCTTCGTACTGATCCGTACCAGTGAACACGATGCGGACTGGCAAAAACGCTTCCTTGCCGCCCTCAAAACCCGGCCAGAGGTGCAAGAGGCGCACCGCCTCGCGGGCGACATCGACTACATCCTCAAGGTTCGCGTCGCAAATGCCCGCGCCTACGATATTTTTTACCAAGCCCTGATTTCAGAGGTGAAGGTCCACAACGTCACCGCCCTGCTGTCGATGGAAGAAATAAAATCCACCGCCGCCCTGCCGCTGTGATCCGCATTCACCTTGCCTGAATACTCACGCCAGAGGCTTCAATCCCCGCAATCCACGCAGCCGCTGCCCTCCAGCTTGCTCACCTATTCTTCAAATACTTTCGCCGTAGGCACCCGACACCATCAGCCGCTCCAGCCCGTGGAAATGGAACACATCGGCATAAATAGGCACCCCAACCAACTCCAACGCAGGACAGCGTTCCCACAACACCTCTAAAGCGATCTGCAATTCCATACGGGCCAGCGGCGCGCCAACGCAGAAATGTGCGCCGCCGCCGAATGCGACATGGGCCGGTCCCGCGCGGTCCGGGTTGAACACTTCCGGCTGGTCCCAGATGCCGGGGTCGCGATTGGCGGCCCCCAGCAAGCAGCCGATCTGCTCGCCGCGCTTGAACGTCTGACCGGCAATTTCGCAATCCTCCATCACCCAGCGGGTGAACATGTGTAGGGGCGGATCTAGGCGCATGATCTCTTCCACAGCGGCTAGGTCAGCGCGGCGGACGCCGGCCTCCAGCATCGCTTTGACGCCATTGCCGAGCGTGTGGACCGTCGCCTCGTGGCCCGCGTTTAGCAGCAGGATACAGGTCGAGATCATCTCCGCCTCGCTGATCTTATCCCCCGCCGCCAGCAGGGTAGAGATCAGGTCATCGCCGGGCGATACACTTCGCCGGGCCAGATGTTCGCGAATAAAGGTGCTGAAATCCAGTGTCGCCGTCTCGGCCTCGGCCACGATGTCTGGCGTCAACCGCGCCTGATACATCGCCACCATGGCGTTCGACCAGCGCAGCAGATCATCCGCCGCCGCCTCTGGAACACCCAGCAGGCGGGCGATGGTGATGACGGGCACCGGGCGCGCATAGGCGTCCAGCAGATCAAAATCCCCTTCCGGAAACTGGTCGATTAGATTATGGCACAGCGCCCTGATCCCGTCCGCCAACGCCGCAATTCCGCGCGAGGTAAAGGACCGCAGCACCAGTCCACGTAGGCGGGTGTGATCGGGCCCTTCCAGCTCCAACATGGAATGCGCTTCGATCCCGTCGAATGCCGCACGGGCGGCGTCTGGGGGCGGGGCCAACTCCTCTGGCACTTGGCGTCCCAGCCGCTTGTCACGCAGCACAGCAGAGGTGACAGCAAGCGTCGTCGTACAAACTAGATCATAATCCGCCCACCGCACGAATGGGCCATGGGCGCGCATCGCGTCGTAGGTCGGGTAGGGATTCTGCACAAAGGAGGGATCTGTTGGGGATTGCTGGATAATTTTCATGGGCGGACTGTCCCGAAAATGCCGCGTCGCCGCAAGAGCGATCCACAAACGGAACGGCTGCAATTGCTGCATTGCGGCATGCTTATTTCCCTGCGACATGCTGCCCCACAGGGGGAAATGCCTTGTCAATTTACGCACTTCGTGTACTACCAAACGACCGTTTCGGCATCCGTTCGAAATCCAACCCGTTCTCTGGGAGGAGACCTTATGACATTCCTGAAAACTGCAGCCATGGCGGCTGCAATGTCTGTCGCTGCGACCGCCAGCTTCGCCGAAAGCCACGCTATGGGCGGCTGCGATGACGGCGAAACCGTCGTCAAGTTCAGCCACGTCACCAACACCGACAAGCACCCCAAGGGCATCGCCGCTCAGTTGCTGATGGACCGAATCAACGACGAGATGAACGGCACTATGTGCATGGAGGTCTTCCCGAACTCCACGCTTTATACAGACGAGCAGGTTGTTGAAGCCTTGCTGCGCGGCGACGTCCAGTTGGCTGCACCGTCCCTGTCGCTGTTCGAAAGCATCACCAAAGCTTACCGTCTGTTCGACCTGCCGTTCATGTTCAAAAACATCGACGCTGTTGACGCATTCCAAG
>CAWUXN010000185.1:0-4731 GCA_963926415.1 uncultured Loktanella sp. | reverse complement strand
CTTGGCGGTCAGCGTTGTGCCTTCCAGCGGATCAAGGGCGATATCCACGCCCGGACCGTTCCCGGTGCCGACTTCTTCACCGATAAAAAGCATCGGTGCCTCGTCGCGCTCGCCTTCGCCAATGACCACGACGCCCGCAATATCCAGCTTGTTCAACTGGGTGCGCATGGCATCCACGGCGGCCTGATCGGCGGCCTTCTCATCGCCACGCCCGATCAGAGGGGCGCAAGCGATGGCAGCGGCTTCGGAGACGCGCGCAAGACCAAGAGACAGGTTGCGGTCGTTGAAATCGGGATTGGCGGGCATAGTGGCTCCTTCGGAATACTGCCTTTGGGCCTAGCGTCTAACCGGGCCGCATGACAAGCATGTGATCGCTAACATGCCGCCCAATTCTGCACTGGCGTGCGCCGCAAAAGACTTTTCGTAGGAACACTTTTTGCCATCATACTGCTTCGATTCGGATCGCGACAGGGGCTGCGGTGACGACGCCGGTGGCGGTGAAGCGGGTCAGCGCCTCGTCCAGCGCAGAGCGGGTCGTCTTGTGGGTCACGATCAGCACGGGGGCGGCGGTATCTGAATGATCGTACTGCCGCATCCGGTCAATGCTGACCCCGGCGTCGCCCAGTGCGGCTGCGACTTTGGCAAGCGCACCGGGTTTGTCCAGCAACTGCAGGCGCAGGTAATAAGGTGCGGGAATGGCGGCTGTCGCTGCGCGGGCGCGGCGCAGCGTGTTCGCGGGCTGGCCAAACGTCGGATAGCGGGTGCCTCGCGCCAGATCCATAACATCAGCCATTACGGCGCTTGCGGTCGGGCCTTCGCCCGCACCTGCGCCGCGCAGCACGATCTGCCCGACGGCGTCGCCCTCCAGCACCACCATGTTGGTCCCGCCCTGCAGCTGCGCCAAAGGCGAAGTCGCCGGCACAAGGCAGGGCGACATGCGCTGTTCTAGGCCCCGGCCGGTCATCTGGGCAACGCCAAGAAGTTTGATGCGATAGCCCATGTCGGCGGCTTGGCGAATATCCTCGATCGTAATCGACCCGATGCCTTCCAGCGCGACACCGCTGAAATCGACCTGCGTGCCAAACGCGATCGCAGCCAGAAGTGCCAGTTTATGACCTGCGTCGATGCCGCCCACGTCCAGTTCGGGGTCTGCTTCCAGATAGCCAAGCTGGTTGGCTTCCTCGAAGACCTCTTCGTAGGTCAGGCCAGCGTCTTCCATTCGAGTTAGAATATAGTTGCAGCTGCCGTTCATCACGCCCAGCACGCGGGTGACCTCGTTCCCAGCGAGCCCTTCGATCAGGGATTTGACAACTGGAATGCCGCCCGCGACGGCGGCTTCAAAGCGGATCACACGGCCAGCAGCTTCGGCGATTTCGGCCAGCGCCTGTCCGTGGATCGCCAGCAGTGCCTTGTTCGCGCTGACCACGTCCTTGCCTGCGGCAAGCGCGGCTTCGGTCGTTTGTTTGGCAGGGCCTTCGTGGCCACCCATCACTTCAATCACCACATCGACGTCCGCGCGGGCGGCAAGGGCGACGGGATCGACTTCCCAAACGTAATCCGACAGGTCGACGCCGCGATTCTTGGTGCGACTGCGAGCGGACACGGCGGTGATCACGATTGGTCGCCCCGCGCGGGCCGCCAGCACATCTGCATGCTTTTGCACGATCCGCACGATGCCGACACCCACGGTGCCAAGTCCCGCGATACCAAGGCGTAGGGGGTCTGACATAGGGGCGGCTCCGATATTGCGGCGTTGGGTTGCGGCGGTGTTAGCGAAAAGCAAGGGCTACCGCAACGCGGCCCGTGCAATGGCGCGCTGCATCCGCGCCCGGGTGACCGCATCGACCACGGGTCCGCGCAGGGCAGCTGCCCGGGTGCTTAGCCCGGCGGCGCTGCCGTTCATCTGGGGCACCGATGCTGGGGTGATCTGCCCCGGCGCTGCCGCCCGGGCCAGCAGTGGGACCAGCGGTTGCAGCTCGGGATAAGGGGCCGCCGCCGCCGTCGCAGAGATGCGTCCGTCAAGCGTCGGCGCATCAGCGCAGCCGCCAAGCAGCAACAGGCACAAACATAGGGGGCGGGCAGGGGGCATGGGTGCTACCTTTTGGACACGGCTGCAACATAGCAGGACCACCCCCGGGGGAAACCGCTTTTCATCTGAACACACGTTCAGTTAATTGTTTGTCATGGCGCGCAAGCAAGGCTCTCATGCCGGGATCACCGGCCCCAAGGTGCAGGACGCGGCCCTGCGGCTGTTTGCACAGCACGGTTACGCAGCCGTATCCATGCGCCAGATCGCGGCCGAGGTCGGTGTGCAGGCCGGTGCGCTGTATAATTATACTGCCGATAAGCAATCGCTTTTGTTCGAGCTGCTGCGCGGAAATATGACAGAGCTGATCGCGGCGCTTGATGCGGCGGCGCTGACTGGCACTCCTTTTGCTCGACTGGAAGGGTTCACGCGCTTTCACATCCGTTTTCACTTGCCCCGGCGCGACACGGTCTTCCTGAGTTACATGGAACTGCGGAACCTGTCCGACGAGAATTTCGCCCTGATTGCAGACCTGCGCCGGGCCTACGAAGACCGGCTGGAAGACATCTTGCGGAGCGGTGTGGCGGTCGGCGCATTTGCAGTTCCGGACTGCCGGGTCGCAACCCTTGGCCTGATCGCCTTGCTGACCGGCATCACCAATTGGTATCGCCCCGAGGGCCGATTAAGCCCCGCAGAGGTGGAGGCGATCTATTGCAAGCTGGTCTGCCAGTCCGTAGGCGCGCGGACGCCGTGACGGGTTACATGATTCTGAGACGATCCCTCGCCAGTTGGCCAATGACGCCGCTCGCATTTCCCGTTATCACGCGGGTGCGCTGTATTACCTTGCGGCCCCGAACGGAGCACCAAATATGACCGATATCCCGCCACCTATCCTTGCCCCTACAGTGTTTCGCACGGCCACGGGCATCAGTATGATGCTTGCGATGATGGCGCTACTGCTTCGCACTGCATTCACACAAGGGCTGGTGGCGCAGGCCATGATGATTGCGGGGGCATTGGCTGCGCTGGCGCTGGCCTATGCCATGTGGCGCGGTCGCACCGACAGCTTGAATTGGACAGAAGCCGGGCTGACCGACAGTGGAGGCCGGGTGATCGCGGCACGAAGCGATATCGTGGCAGTGGACCGCAATCCGATGGCGCTGAAACCGTCGAACGGTTTCACCCTTCGCATGACGGCAGCTCAAACGCGCAGTTGGCAGCCGGGGCTTTACTGGCGGATCGGCCGCCGTATCGGTGTGGGCGGCCTGACGTCACCGGGGGTGGCCAAAGCTCTGGCCGACCGGATAGCGCTGGAAACGGCCCGCGTTATCTGAGGCTTCTGGCGGCGGCCCGTCAGGCCCGCGCCGGATATCAGGCGAACGGACACAGGCCTGCAGCCCTTAGCATTCCCGCTGTGACGCATCCGTCGGCGTATTGTTAAAGCAGGTCTGCCCTAAGCGCGGCGAACACAAAGGTGTCCACCACAATGCTGTTTATCTGCCGCATCGCTTCGTTGTTGCCTGCGATCCGGTTACCGTTTCCATCGCGCAACAACGTTGTGCCGCCGCCCCAGACACTACGCAAATCCATGTGGTAGGCCAAATCGTAGTGCATCCAAGTTTAAACCAGAATAAGCCGGTCTTCGTCGCCCATAGACGGAAGTCGGTCCGTCATTTCTTTGACGTCAGGAGTCGTGAGTTCCTTTTCGACACCAGCGCTGCTGCTACGCACCTCTGACCAGACGACGTGAAAGTGGTCAGTGCCGTCTCCCGTGTTGGAGCTATCCTTGTCGTGATAGCGCATGACGGTGACCCGCATTTCCGAATCGGTATCGTTGCGTATCGTGAATTTTAGCAGGCCATAGGCTCCGTCGATGTAAGTGTCGTCAACGTAATCGGACCCTCGGCTGAACATGTCAGCGATCGTCATCACGGCCTTCTCGCTGATCGCCTCGGTGCGGTAGGCGTCGAAATAGGCCAGCGTCGCGATGAACGTCCAGAACATGATCGGCGCAAGGATCAGGAATTCGATTGTCAGTGTGCCGTCCTCCTGCTTCCACAGACGATAAAGTGCGGCGCGCAGGCGTGCCTTCAGCTCCATTGATATGGCTCCATCACATAAGAGGAGGTCGCAGTCATGGAATAATACCCCCTTTGCCATCCTCGATTAGTGCGTGACCAAGACTGGCAAAAGGGAAGCAGCGGTGCAGACGCGCAGCATCATCAGTTCGTTGTTCTTGCCGTTCTCGATTTCGATCGGGCCGGTCGAGCTGGCCGTCCTGTCGATGCAGGCGACCTTGGTGCTGGGCGCAGCAAGGGCCGTCGGATCAGCGGGGATCATTTCAAGCCGAAGGTTTTGGCTGTAATTGTTCAGGATCAGGGCGTGTTCACAGGTCGCGGTATCCAGCTTGTCGTTGATCGGGTTTTCCATGATGCCCAGCCGCACCTCGCACACGGTCAAATCAAGACCGCGTTCTAGCATTACTTGCTGCATGGAAAACATGCTGGCTTCGATCGTCATGCTGAACTGTCTGACGTCAGCACCGATGGGCTCAAATAGGGTGATTTGATAAGTGAGTATTTCTGGCTCAAATCAAGGCACGCCAGAAGCAAGGACCAGGTGAACTGTTCGAAGAAATGGACGATGCGCTTCGCCTCCTTCTTGACGCCAAGATTGCCGAGTTGGAAAGCAAGATCGAACGCCTC
>CAWUXN010000184.1:0-4834 GCA_963926415.1 uncultured Loktanella sp. | reverse complement strand
TCTCGAAAAATCCCATCAGGTGCTTGCCGCCGTCGATGGCCAGTTTGCGGCCGACCAGATCAAGCGCCTGCACGCCGTTGGCACCTTCGTAGATCATGGCGATCCGGGCGTCGCGAGCGAATTGGGACATACCCCATTCTTCGATATAGCCATGGCCGCCGTAAACCTGCTGCGAGGCGACGGCGTATTCAAAGCCCTTGTCGGTCAGAAAGCCTTTGAGCACGGGGGTCATCAGGGACACGAGGCCTTCTGCGTCTTTGTCGCCCATCTTGTGACCGCGGTCGAGCAGGGATGCACCCCAGAAGGTGAACGCGCGCGCGCCTTCGTTAAAGGACTTCTGATCCATCAGGTTGCGGCGGATATCGGGGTGCACGATCAGCGGATCCGCGGGGCCATCGGGGTTTTCTACGCCGGTCACGGCGCGACCCTGCAGGCGATCCTTGGCGTAGGTCACTGCGTTCTGATAAGCGATTTCTGACTGGGCGTAGCCTTGCAGGCCAACGCCAAGGCGCGCTTCGTTCATCATGACGAACATGGCGCGCATGCCCTTGTGCTCTTCGCCGATCAGGTAACCCGTCGCCTCGTCGTAGTTCATGACGCAGGTGGAGTTGCCGTGGATGCCCATTTTCTCTTCGATCTTGCCGACGGACACACCGTTGCGATCGCCAAGACTGCCGTCTCCGTTCACGATGACCTTGGGCACGATGAACAGGGACACGCCCTTGATGCCATCGGGGCCGCCGGGGATTTTCGCCAGAACAAGGTGGATGATGTTTTCGGCCAGATCGTGATCACCGGCAGAGATAAAGATTTTCTGACCTGTCACCTTGAACGATCCACCGTCCTGCGGAACGGCCTTGGTGCGCATCAGGCCCAGATCGGTGCCGCAATGCGGCTCCGTCAGGTTCATGGTGCCGGTCCATTCGCAGGACGCCAGTTTTGGCAGAAATATGTCCTTTTGCGCGTCCGACCCGTGGGCGAGGATCGCGGAGTAGGCCCCGTGGGTCAGACCCTGATACATGTTGAACGCCATATTGGCGGAAGCCATCGGCTCGTTTGCCGCGGTGTGCATGATATAGGGCAGGCCCTGGCCACCGTATTGCTCGTCTGCGTCCAGTGCGGTCCAGCCGCCTTCGCGGATCTGGTCAAAGGCGGCCTTGAACCCGGTGGGGGTACGCACGACGCCGTTTTTCAGCACGCAGCCTTCGGTGTCGCCGACCGCATTTATCGGGGACAGCACGCTGGACGACAGCTTGCCGACCTCTTCCAGCACGGCGGCGGTAAAGTCGCGGTCCAGATCGGCATAGCCGGGGACGTCTTGTTCGGACACTTTGAGCAGATCGTGCAGGACGAACTGAAAATCCTTCAGCGGTGCGGTATAGCTTGGCATCGGTGTCTCTCCCTTGGCGGTGTGTGCAGCTCAGGCAGCGTTATTTTTCTGGCCCGCGATCTCTTTGAGTTTGGCTGAGCCCCATTCCATCTGGGCCTTCAGCTCTGCGATGGCTTCGTCCAGTTCGGCCTTTTGGGCTTCCATTTCGGCCAGATGCTTTTCGGCCAGCGCATAGGACTGGCTAAGCTGCGTCAGCTGACCGTCATCCATCTGGTATAGGTCCAAAAGTTGACGAATTTCTTCCAGGCTGAAACCAAAGCGCTTGCCGCGCAGGATCAGTTTCAGCCGGGCCCGGTCGGACCGGGTGAACATGCGGCGCTGGCCTTCACGGATCGGGAACAGCAGTTCCTTCCCCTCGTAAAAGCGCAGGGCGCGTGGTGTGACATCAAAGGCGTCGCACATTTCGCGGATATTCAGGGTCTGGCTCGGCATTTCAAATCTCTCTCGCTCTGGCGGGTGTAACCGTCAGATCAATGCTGTGAACTGCTTCTACAATGAATGTTGACGTTAACGTAAACATGACGTGGCGTCAGAAGTCGTGTGACGAAAGGTCACGAAACTTAACCCAGCGTCATGCGCAAGATTATAAGGGGTGATTACCCAAGCGAAGCAGCGGTTTCGTCCCGTAGGCGCTGCAATTCGCTCATCGTCTCGTCCAATTGGCGGCGCTGTTCGGCCAATTCTTTCATCTGGCGGTCAGCCAGATCGATCCAGGCCTGCATCTGGGCCGTGGTGCCTTCTTTTTCGTAAATCAGTAGCCATTGCCGGATGTCTTCGAGTGCAAAGCCAAAGCGGCGTCCGCGCATGATCAGTGTCATGCGTGCCTGATCGCGCCCGCTATAGAACCGGGCGCGCCCCTCGCGGTCAGGCGACAGAAGCTCGATATATTCGTAGTGTCGCAAGGTGCGCGGCGTCACGTCGTAACGGGCACACATTTCCTTGAATGACAGACGGCTGGTCGACATCACGATCCTCCTTTGCACCATAGCCTAGCTCCGCAGGGGGGGCAGGGGCAAACGGTCAGTTCATGAAGCCGGGCGCAAGGAAGTAAAAGCCGTAGGCCACGATGACCGCGGGGATCGTGGAATAGAGCGTCGCGCGCACAGCGGCACCGGGGTCCAGTGCGATGGCCGGGAACAGCGCGTCGCCGTCGTTGGAAATGGCATTCCCCATCAACGAGGCGAAAGGTATCAGCCCGCCGACATAGAGCGTCGTCACCAGGACTTGCGGCCCGCAGCCCGGGATCAGGCCGACCAGCACACCCATCAGCGGCAGCAAGGGTGTGACCGAGCTGAACATCGCCTCTAGGTCGAAACCGCTGAAGGCGACGATATAATCATAGGCAAGGTACGCGCCGATCACCCAGACTGCGATGAACGATGTCTCTTCTGCCATGCGGGTCACGGGGCTGTCGGCACCGTTGGTCATGGCGTGCAGGCGCGAGGTGGACCAGATGAACAGACCAACGGCCGTGCCGCCAAGGCCGACAAAGGGCATGACCGGGCCATAGATCGCGCCAACGTCCGCACCGCTTAGCTGTGTGATGCCGATGATCAGGCCGGGCAGGGCAAAGCCGGCAAAGGCTAAGTCCTTGATCCGCGTTCGTCCGATAAGCGGGGCCAGCTCTCCAGAGCCGGTGTTGCGCGGCTGACGCGCCGGACCGGGCAGGGCATCGACAATCCAGCCAGAGATGATTCCAACCGCAAAAGACAGCGGCAGCACCACAAGCGCCGCATCAGGCCGTGTCGCGATCAGAAGGAACGCAGCGTCACCCATCGTTGCCGTCAGCGTCGCCACCACGGCCCCAAAGCCGACGTGACCCGAGCTGTAGGCCGCCACAACCACGACCGCGCCGCCGCATCCCGGCGTCGCCCCAAGCAGCGCTGCCATCGGCACCTGCCAGCCTTTAGCATTTTGCAAAGCGGTCCCGATGTTAAAGCGAAACAGCCGTTCTGCCCCGTAAAACAAGATTAACGTGGCTGCGACAAAGCCTGCGACCTGCACAAAGGCATCGGTCATCAGGCTGCGTGTCAGCGGTCCCAGCGGGGCCGGGGCCAGCGCAAGGACCAGCAGAACCAGCGCGACTGCCGCCCGGCGAGGGCGGAACATGCCAAGCCTGGGTGCAAGGGGGACAGCGGTGGTGGTCGCGCTCATGTGGGCAGCTCCAGTTGCGAATTATTCTCAAAGCAGAACATAGGGGTTGCGCGCTGCCGCGCAAGTGCGAAGTTGTCGCGGACTTGAAGAGGCCATCCCCATGCCCGACACTCCCACGCCCACCACGCCGAACATCTCGGCCGACCGCCGCCACAAGGTCGCCGCGCAGTTCATCGCGATGATCCCCCATGCCGCCGCCCTGTCCATGACCATGCAAGAGGTCAGCGACGGCGAGGCGGTCATCACCATGCCCTATGACGACCGTCTGGTGGGCGATCCTGAAACCGGCGTGATCCACGGCGGCGCAGTGTCGGCGCTGATGGATACCTGCTGCGGTGCTGCCGTCATGGTGCACCCGGCGGCGGGGTTGGGGACCGCAACGATCGATCTGCGCATCGACTACATGCGCCCGGCCACACCGGGGCAGGCGATTACTGCCCGCGCGACCTGTTACCACGTCACCCGCTCTGTCGCATTCGTGCGCGCTGTGGCGCTGGATGAAGACAAGGACCGCCCCGTGGCCTGCGCCACCGGTGCCTTTACCATCGAAAGGGCCAGCAAATGAGCGTCCCCCCCAAACGTGCCCGCCCGGAACCTGTCCAGGTCGTCAAGCAACGCCGCGATGCAATGTTGCAAAGTTTGGTGCATGGGGTGCCCTACATTCAGTTCCTTGGCATCCAGTTTGAACGCCACGGGGACGAGCTGACGGCCGTCTTGCCCTATGCCGACAAGCTGATCGGCAACCCGATGATACCCGCTTTGCACGGCGGTGTGACCGCCGCGTTCCTAGAGGTCGCGGCCATCATAGAGCTGTCATGGGCGGGAATTTGGGAAGACATGGAGGCCGGCGCAGAGCCCGCGCCGCGCCGGTTGCCCAAGACTATCGACTTCAACATTGATTATCTGCGGTCCGGCCTGCCACGCGATGCCTACGCCCGCGCGCGGGTGAACCGCAGCGGGCGGCGCTATGCCTCTGTTCACGTCGAGGCGTGGCAGGACAATCGCTCGCGTCTGTTTGCGCAGGCAACCGGGCATTTCCTGATGCCCCTGCGCGACGAATGACATGAACCTGACCCACCGGCGCGTGCTGCATATCGCCTTGCCGGTGGTGATTTCGAACGCGACCGTGCCAATCCTTGGCATCGTGGATACGGGCGTCGTGGGGCAACTAGGGCTGGCCGCCCCGATTGGGGCGGTCGGCATCGGTGCCATCATACTGACGGCGATCTATTGGATATTCGGCTTTTTGCGCATGGGCACATCTGGCCTGACTGCGCAGGCAGTCGGCGC
>CAWUXN010000183.1:0-2532 GCA_963926415.1 uncultured Loktanella sp. | reverse complement strand
AGGCAGTGTGACGCGCAGCGCGGCTGTCACACAAGCTTTACCTGCCGCAGACAGAAAGGCGACATCTGGGGGCAAAATTAATAGTTGGTTTTTGAATTGCCCCGGATATAGTTTTTCTAGACGCGGCCGGTGCGGCCCCGTGGCAAGGGTACCGTCAACCAGGCCGCCAGCAGATGGATGCAGGCGACGATGGACGGTGATTTCAGAACGGAATTTGTACGCGAACCCGGGGCGTTGAAATATTTTCCTGCGCTGGTGTTGAACGCGGATTACAGGCCCTTGTCCTATTATCCGCTGTCGCTTTGGCCTTGGCAGGAAGCGGTCAAGGCGGCCTATCTGGACCGGGTCACGATTATTTCCGAGTATGAGGAAGAGGTGCACAGCCCCTCGACCCGCATCAGGATCCCTTCGGTCGTCGTCCTCAAAGATTTCATCAAACCTCAAAAGCGCGTGGCCTTCACACGCTTTAATTTATTTTTAAGGGACGAATTCTGCTGCCAATACTGCGGCAGCCGGGGCGATCTGACCTTTGACCATGTATTGCCGCGCGCGCGGGGCGGGGTGACAAGCTGGACCAACGTGGTCGCAGCCTGCAGCCCCTGCAACTTACGCAAAGGCTCGCGGCTTTTGAAACAGTCGGGGCTGAGCCTGCGCAAATCACCGCGTGCGCCCGAAACGTCAGAGTTGAACAACATCGGCCGCAAGTTCCCGCCCGGGCATCTGCACGACAGCTGGATGGATTATCTGTATTGGGATGCAGAGCTGGAAGCCTGATAACGCCCGCCGGAAATGGACGTGTGCATGGCCGAAAATCGGTTGGCACTGCGTTCCCATGCGCTAGACTTTCCCCGCTTTGCTGGGTATCAGCGAAGCGTTAGCGCTAACGCCCCCATCATCAGCCGGAGTTCCCATGGTATCTCGCGTCATTCCCGTCGATGAATTCGACCTTGTCATCTTTGGTGGAACCGGGGATCTGGCCCGCCGCAAGATCCTGCCGGGCCTGTTCCGCCGTTTTCTGGCAGGGCAAATGCCGGTCGGTAGTCGCATTATTGGGGCCGCGCGGTCCGATATTGACAGCGCTGATTACCACCAGATGATCGGCGAGTCGATTGCAGAATTTGGCGGCGTGGAAAAGAGCGATACCAAGGGCTTGCAGGGCTTTCTTGATACGATACATTATGTAACCATCGACGCCACCGGCGACGCTGGCTGGGCCGATCTGGTTGCGCTTAACCGCGACGGCGTTGTTCGGGCCTTCTATTTCTCGGTGGCACCGTCGCTCTTTGGCGCGCTGGCCGAACGGCTGCACAAGCATGGCATTGCGAATTGCGACAGCCGCATCGTCGTTGAAAAGCCTTTTGGCCGTGATCTGGCTAGTGCCAAGGCGCTGAACGACACGCTGGCCACGCATTTCAACGAAGGCCAGATTTACCGGATCGACCATTATCTGGGCAAGGAAACCGTTCAAAACCTGATGGCAGTCCGCTTTGGCAACGTGCTGTTCGAGCCACTTTGGAACAGCCACTACGTCGATCATATCCAGATCACCGTGGCTGAAACCGTCGGCGTTGGCGGGCGCGGCAGTTATTACGACAAGTCCGGCGC
Source organism: uncultured Loktanella sp. (assembly GCA_963926415.1). Classification (GTDB taxonomy): domain Bacteria; phylum Pseudomonadota; class Alphaproteobacteria; order Rhodobacterales; family Rhodobacteraceae; genus Loktanella. The sequence goes on along the minus strand of CAWUXN010000183.1, from coordinate 927 downwards.
GATGCGCGATATGGTGCAGAACCACCTGATGCAGCTGCTGTGCCTGATCGCGATGGAGCCGCCGTCGGTCTTTGGCGCGGACGAGGTGCGCGACGAAAAGCTGAAAGTTATCCGTGCTTTGCGGCCGGTTGAAAACCACCACATCGTGCGCGGCCAGTATGACGCGAACGGCGACAGCCCCAGCTATCGCACCGATGTCGAGGATCCGCGCAGTTTCACCGAAAGCTTTATCGCGATGAAGGTGAACGTGTCGAATTGGCGGTGGGCTGATACGCCGTTCTATCTGCGCACCGGCAAAAAAATGAAGGGCCGCGCGTCTGAAATTGCCGTTGTTTTCAAAGACCTTGGCCACACGATCTTTGAAGGCGACACCGCCCGGCACCGCAATATTCTAGCGATCCGCTTGCAGCCGAACGAGGGCATTGACCTGCAGGTCACGATCAAGGAACCCGGTCCCGGCGGTATGCGTTTGATAGATGTGCCACTGGACATGACCTTTGCCGACGCGCTGGGTGAAGACAGCGAACCCGCGACTGACGCTTACGAGCGGCTGATTATGGACGTGATCCGGGGCAACCAGACGCTGTTTATGCGCGGTGACGAGGTCGAGGCCGCATGGGCCTGGACCGATCCGTTGATCAATGGGTGGGAGGCGCGCAACGATGTGCCCAAGCTCTATGACCAAGGTAGCGCCGGGCCGGATGACGCGATGATGCTGATGCACCGCGACGGCCGCCGTTGGCGCGATATAAAGGGGTAAGTCATGGAATTTATTGAATATCAAGACGTCGAGATGATGATGATTCAACTGGCAAATCGCTTGGCCGGGGAATTGCGTCAGGTGCTGTCGACCCACGATCATGCGTCCTTTGCCGTGCCGGGTGGCACGACGCCGGGTCCGATCTTTGACAGCCTATGCTCGGCCAA
>CAWUXN010000182.1:0-5059 GCA_963926415.1 uncultured Loktanella sp. | reverse complement strand
AGTAACACCGCCATGCGCCAGACCGATCCGCAAGGCACCCGTATCGGACGGCATCGCAACCAACGCATCGGTCGGGTCGGTCCCGGCAGAGCGCCAGATGACGGGGCAGGGCAGCAGGGTCGCGTCCGGCGACAGGATGATTGGGCCAGCCGCCACGATGGCCTGCACGTTGCTGGGGGCATCACGCGCGATCATATCCCACAGCGGCTCTGCTTCGCGCAGGTTGTCGTGGTTTCCGGGCAGCAGCCACCATCGCACGCTCGGGTCTTCGCCCATCGCGCTAAGCGCTTGGCGCACTACGCTGTGGGACGGGGTTGGGGTGTGAAAGGTGTCACCCGCCAAAAGGATATCCGTCGCCCCGTGATCCCGCGCCGTTTGCGCGATACGCCTGATGACCGCGTGCCGCGCCTCGCGCAAGCGGCCCCGCACAGTGCCGTCGGGCGGTTCTGGGATATTGGCGAACTTGGTCCCCAGATGCAGGTCAGAGGTATGTATGAAACAAAAGGACATTAAATACTCCAGGGCGACGAACAGGGGCGAAAGCGGTAAAGGCGGCGTTACGCCGGAGCTGGCAACCATAGGCACGATAGAACCTGTCATCCCGGCCCGCCAGCGTGTAGTGGTTTTGATCAATTTATGCGAACGGATACGGAACATTCAGGCGCGAATGTTTGTGGCCATTGCTAGGGCTAACGAAGCCACCGCAAGGGTTGCCGACATTTACGATGACATTGATCCTGATCAACCTAAAGATCCCAAGGACACGCTAATACCCAAGCAAATGACGATGGCGACGAGGTGATAGTATGAATGTCGCAGCCCCCGAAACGCATGATGCGATCGTGATCGAAATCCCCGAGGCCGTCGGCGTCTTCGACTTCTTCGAAGACCTTCAGCGCGCCTTTTATGACCTGCGCATGGTTGGATCGCGCCGCATCCGCCTTTAATTGATATTGTAATATTGGAGCCTGATCATGGCTGGACTAAAACTGACATGCCTAAGCTGCGCACAGGTGAACCGTGTCCCGCAGGACCGCCTTGCTGCGGCGAAATGCGCGACATGCGGCGCAAAGCTGGTGACGGGAGCGGTTGCAGAGGTTGACCTTGCCACCTTGCAAAAGGCGGCGCGCAATGACGATTTGCCATTGGTCGCGGATTTTTGGGCCCCTTGGTGCGGTCCATGCAAAATGATGGCACCGCAGTTCGCGCAGGCCGCATCGGCGCTGACGCACAAGGCGCGGCTGGTCAAACTGAATACGGAAGTTGAGCCCGCAGCCAGCGCCGCTTACGGCATCCGGGGCATCCCGACCCTAATCGCCTTCAAGGGCGGCAGAGAGGTGAAGCGTCAGGCCGGCGCGTTGCAAATGGCGCAAATTCTGGACTGGGTTCCGGCGTAGTCTGGAACGTGATTTCCTTGGCTCAATCTATCCCGTCAACACCCCGTCCTTGACTAAAATCTGACGGCGGCACAGCGCCGCGATGCTGTCGTCGTGGGTCGAGATCAGGAAGGTCGTGCCTTCCTCTGCGTTAATTTCCGCGATCAGCGCCATTACTTGCATCGCTGAGGCGTGGTCAAGGTTCCCTGTCGGTTCGTCCGCCAGCACCAGTTCCGGCGAATTCATTAGGGCGCGGGCGACGGCGACCCGCTGCTTTTGTCCTCCCGACAGGTTGGCTGTGGGGAAATCAACACGGTCCGCCAGCCCCATGCGGGTTAGCAGATCGCGCCCCCGGTTGCGGGCGGCAATGGTTTCGCGCCCTTCGCGAACGGCGGTGGGAAATATTACATTTTCCAGCGCGCTAAAGTCTGGCAGCAGGTTGTGGAACTGAAACACGAACCCGATGTGCAGGTTGCGAAACTGCGTCAGCTGGCGATCGTCCGCCGCGATCAGGTCCTGTGACAGCATCGAATAATCGCCCGACGTAGGCTTCATCAGGGTGCCAAGGATCGTTAGCAGTGTGCTTTTCCCGGACCCAGACGCCCCCAACAGGGCCGCCATTTCGCCCGTACCCAAAGCGAGCGACAGACCCTTCAGCACATGAGTGGCGGCGTCGCCGGTACCAAAGGTCTTGACCAGATCGCGGACCTGCAGCAGCCTGGTCATTGGCCGATCGCCGTGACCGGATCGACCCGCGCCGCGGACCGGGCGGGCAGGATTGACGCGGCGATGGCACCGATGACCGTCAGCAAGATGGCAAGGCCATAGCTGCCTTGGGTGATGTCCATCGGCAAGGTGCCGGACCGGAATGCGTCGCGAGGCGGGAAGGGCAATAGCGCAAGGTATCCCAGCGCCGCCCCCGTCACGCCGCCCATCAGGCCGACCAGCGCGCCTTGGGTCACGAAGACAAACACGACAAAGCTGCGCGGCGCGCCCATCGCCCGCATGATCCCGATTTCGGGCCTACGGCGGTAGGTGGACAGCAGCAGCGCCGAGGCGACGCCGATCACGATGGTGATCAGTGCAAAGGTTTTCAAAAAATACCCCGTCTGCGCCTGTGCATCCAGCGCCTCCATCAATTGCTCCGCGCCGTCGGTCCAAGGCACGGCATCCAGTCCTGTCAGGGCGCGGATGCGTAGGGCCGTCGCGCCAGCTTCGTTCAGGTCCGACAGCTTGATCTCGATCCGGGTGGCCCCTTGCGGCAGGCTGAACAAGGTGCGGGCGGTGGACAGGCTTACAAAGGCGCGGGCCGCGTCCATGCTTCCATTCCCGGTTTTATAGATGCCGCCCAGCGTCAAAAGCGCGGTGACGCCCTGCGCACTTTGCAGTCGCAACACCTGTCCGACGGACAAGTCCAGATCGTCCGCCAGATCGCGGCCGATAACGATGACGCCAGCCCCCAGCCGCTCTGACCCAGCGACGGTATAGCCTGCAAGGTTCAGGATCGCGGATTCCAGTCCCGGTTCGACCCCCGTGATGCTAACCTGCGAAACTTGCGCACCGCGCGTCAGGAACCCAGCCCCGGTGATCTGAGGCGACACGGCGGTGACACCGGGCACGCCAGCGATCAGAGGGGTCCAAGTGGCCGCCTGCGACAGTGTCGCGGTGCGGGTGCCGCCACTTTCGGCGGCCAACAGGATCTGACCGGGCGGGTTGATCAGGAGGGGCGGATCGGCGTCCTCTGCTGTGATGGTGATGTGGGGGATATCGCCGACAGTGCGCGACAGGATGAACTCTGCCAGCCCGCCGATCAGCGCGGACATAAAGATAAAGATGAAAACGCCCACCGCCACGCCCAGCACCAGCAGCGCGGTTTGCGCCTTGCTTGCGGTCAGATAACGCGCCGCGATCTTAAGGGCATAGCGCATCAGGGCTTGGCCACGGTGACGCTTTGGCCGTCGGTCACGCCGCTAGCGCCGGTAATAACCACGTCGCCGACCTCTAGTCCGGTGGCCGCGATCAGGCGGTCTGCGGGCCAGTCGACGACGGACAGGGCGCGCTTTTGCGCGGTGCCGTCCGTCACGACAAAAACAGCGCCATCCGACAGCGCCGTGCGGGGCACAGTCAGCGCTTCGGGGCGCTGGTCAACGACGATATTAGCCACGACGGTCAGGCCAATCGGAGCGCGCAGCGGCGCGTCAAACGCCATTTCAATCGCCAGTCCGCCGGTCGTCACATCTACCCGGTCCGATACAAAGCTGACGTGCCCTGTGCGCACGTCGCCCTCTCCGGCCAGTTGCAGGTGGGCGGGTTGTTGCCGCGCGATCTGTGTAGCGTAGGCTTCGTCCACGTCTGCCGCGACGACGATGTTGTCCAGATCCGCAAGGGTCAGCAGGGATGCGGTGGGCCCGACGATCTGGCCCACCTCGACGTCCAGTTGCAGTACGGTGCCTGCGATGGGCGCACGGATCGTCAGGTTGTCCAGCGCGACCTGCGCCTGTTCCAGAACGGCCGTCTGGCGCGCAACCTCTTGCGCGGCGGATTGCACGGCGTGGGCGTCCGCCTCTAGCACCGCACGGGCGACATTGGCACCAAGGGCCTTCGCCCGGTCATAGGACTCGATCGCCTGCGTCTGGGTGACAAGCGCCGCATCAAGGCCCGCAACCGCCTGCCGCACTACCGCATTCTGCGCCGCCGGATCAAGCTGAGCAAGGATATGGCTCGCCACGACGGTGTCGCCTTCGGCCACCAAAAGGGCGATCAGATTGCCACTGGTGACAGAGCGGACATCGACGGCCCCCACCGCTTTAATCCGGCCATTGACCGCAAGGATTCGCGTCACCGGGGCAAGGGTCGCGACTTCGATCGCGACGACCGTAGGTGCAGCGGGCCAAAATAGCACATAGCCGACGGCGGCGAGGGCTGCGACCATCGCGAGGCCTGTTGCCCAGCGCCACCAGCGACGCGGCGACGGCGTAGGCGCAATCACCGCAGGGACCTGCGGCGGCGCGCCTGGTGGCACCAGCGCCGAGACCGGTTTGATCGTCGGTATCGCGGCCAAGATGGAACCTTTCGAAAGACGGCTGCTGCGGCCAGCCCCAGAGGCCGCACGCGCGGGTAATTTCAACATATGAAAGCGCGGGCGCAGGTTCTTTGATCTCGATCAGCTACCACGCAAAGGCGCGCGCTATGAGTGCTAAATTGGGGCTTGCTGCGCGCAGTGGACGGCGGCGATACAGGTGGCACGCTGCCCCAACGGCCCAAAATACTCCCACAAAAGGACTACCTCCATGGCCACACAAGAGCCGAAGTTCACGCTGATCCAGAAGGACGGCGATTTCGAGCTGCGCGACTATCCGCCCCTTGTCGTGGCCCAGGTCAAGGTGACCGGCACCCAAGGCGAGGCAAGCCGGTCAGGGTTTCGCAAACTGGCCGGCTATATCTTTGGCGGGAACGACGGCGGCGCGCGGATCGCAATGACGACCCCGGTAACCAAGGCCCGCAGCAGCGCGCGCGCGGGCCAGAAAATCGCAATGACCGCCCCCGTGGGCATCACTCGCGGCGGGCGAGTGGAACGTGCGTTTTACCATGCCTGCGGGCCGGACAATCGCCGACCTGCCGCAGCCGACCGATCCAGATGTCACGCTGCACGCGCTTCCCGTCACCCGCTATGCGGTGATCCG
>CAWUXN010000181.1:0-3146 GCA_963926415.1 uncultured Loktanella sp. | reverse complement strand
GGCGCACCCCGGCGCACAGCCTCCAGCCGGGCCATGTCATCGGGGGTGCCGAGCTTGATCTTCAGCAGCGGACGATGCGCGTTCTTGGCGGCCTGCGCCTGCATCGCATCTGGCGTATCCAACGACAGCGTATAGGCGGTCACAACGGGCTTCGGCGCGGGCAAACCCGCCAGATCCCAAACGCGGGAACCGGCGCGCTTTGCCTCCATATCCCACAACGCGCAATCGACAGCGTTCCGCGCAGCGCCAGCGGGCAGCAGGTCTTGCAAGATGCCCCGCGTCAGGTCCGCTGGCAGCCCTGCGATCTGCGCCGTCACACTGTCCAGCGTTTCGTCATAGCGTGCATAGGGTACACATTCGCCGCGCCCGCTCAGATCACCGTCGGTCACGGTCGCCGTCAGCACCTGCGCCTGCGTCCGCGACCCGCGCGAGATCGTAAAGACCTGCGCCAGCGGGAACACATCACGCGCAACCTCGATTTTCATCATCGTCCTCGCTTTTTTAAAAATACTCTCGCTGAAGGCATCCGGGCCTTCAAACAAGCGTATCCACCAAACGCCCGGCACCCTGCCGATACGGATCGACGGCGGGCAGCCCCATACGGGCCTCAACCTCGGCCAGATAGGGCTCGAAGGCGTCATCGGCGAGGTGTTGAGTGTTCACGGAAATACCGATGACTTCGCATGCTGGGTTGGCGACGCGGGCCAGTGGCAGGGCGGTGTCGCGCAGCACCTCAAGCGTGGGCAGTTGGTAATCCGGCAGACCGCGCATGTGGCTGCGGGTGGGTTCGTGCGCCAGAATCAGCGCGTCAGGCTGACCGCCGTGGACCAGCGCCATCGTCACGCCGGAATAGCTGACGTGGAACAGGCTGCCCTGCCCTTCGATGTGATCCCAGTGGTCATCGTCGTTGTCAGGCGTCAGCCATTCGACGGCACCGGCCATAAAGTCGGCGACGACGGCGTCCAGCGGCACGCCGTTCCCGGTGATCAGGATGCCGGTCTGGCCGGTAGCGCGGAAGGTTGATTTCAGGCCGCGGGCCTTCATCTCGGCGTCCATGGCCAGCGCGGTATACATCTTGCCGACGGAACAATCGGTGCCGACAGTCAGCACGCGCTTGCCCTTGCGCGGGATGCCGTTGGCGATCGGATAGGCGACGGTCGGGACGCGCACGTCGTGCAGGATGCGGCCATGATGGACGGCGGCGGCGACCAGTTCAGCATCGTCGCGCAGCAGGTTATGCAGGCCAGATGCGATGTCATAGCCAGAGGCCAGCGCCTCTAGCAGCAGTGCGCGCCACGCAGAGGAGATCAGGCCGCCCCGGTTGGCGACGCCAATGACCAGCGTTTTTGCCCCGGCGGCGAGGCCGTCCTTCAACGTCATGTCCGTCAGGCCAAGGTCGGCGCGGCATTCGGGCAGGCGCAGCTGGCCGACGGCGTGATCTGGGCGCCAGTCGCGGATGCCAATGGCAACCTTGCAGGCCAGCATGTCGGGCGCATCGCCCAGAAACAAAAGATAAGGGGTCTGGATCATGATTGCATTCCGGTTGGGACAAAGGGCAGCCTAGAACGGGAACGGGCGGTACGCCAGTCCAGCACACCGCCCGTTTTCAATGTTGCGCCTGAAAGGCTCAGCCGTGGTAGGCCTGCTCGCCATGGGACGACAGATCAAGGCCGATGCGCTCTTCTTCTTCGGTGACGCGCAGGCCGATGACCATGTCGACCAGCTTGAACAGGATCAAGGAAGCGATACCGCACCAGACGATCGTTATTACGACGGCTTCGGTCTGGATCCAAGTCTGGCCCAACATGGAATAGTCGCCGCCGCCTGTGCCGCCCAGACCGGGGGCCGTAAAGATGCCGGTGCCTATAGCACCCACAATGCCACCGATGCCGTGTACGCCGAACACGTCGAGGCTGTCGTCATAGCCGGCCTTGTTCTTGACCACGTCCACAAAGAAGTAGCACACGGACGAGGCAATCGCGCCCAGCGCAATCGCACCCACCGGGCCGATGGTGCCGCAAGCGGGCGTCACAGCGACAAGGCCCGCGACCATGCCGGATGCTGCACCCAGCATAGAGGCTTTGCCACGGGTCAGCGCTTCGATCCCGCACCATGCCAAGATGCCACCGGCAGTGGCGGTAAAGGTGTTTATCATGGCGAGCGTAGCACCTGACGTCGCCTCTAGGTTCGAACCGGCGTTGAAGCCAAACCAGCCGACCCATAGCATTGCCGCGCCGACCATCGTCAACGTCATGGAATGCGGTGCCATGTTGTCACGGCCCAGACCGACGCGCTTGCCGATCATGATCGAGCCGCAAAGTGCTGCTATACCGGCGTTTATGTGCACAACCGTGCCGCCTGCAAAGTCGATGGCACCCATGTTGAAGATCAAGCCGTTCGCGTCCCAAACCATGTGAGCGATGGGGAAGTAAACGATGGTGACCCACAGCAGGACAAAGACCATCAGCGCGGAAAACTTGATCCGTTCGGCAAAGGCACCGACGATCAGCGCGGGGGTGATCGCGGCGAATGTCATCTGGAAGGCGATGAACAGGTATTCGGGGATCATCACGCCATCGGTGAATGTCGCGGCCAAGCTGTCAGGTGTGACACCGGCCAGGAACAGCTTGCCCATGCCGCCCCAATAGGGCGATGTGCCGCCGCCGAAGGCGAAGGAATAGCCCCAGACGACCCAAATCACCATGACCATGGCGGTGATCAGCGTGCACTGCATCAGCACAGACAGCATGTTTTTCGTGCGCACCAGACCGCCATAGAACAGCGCCAGACCCGGCAGAATCATGAACAGAACCAGCAGGGTCGCCGTCATCATCCAGGCCACGTCGCCCTTATCGACAGTTTCAGTCACATCCTGCGCAAGCGCCAGCGTCGGTAGCAGGGCCAAGGCGCTGGCACCAATAAGTGTATTAAGTTTCATTCCCAGTTTTCCCCAAAGCGCGGATTATAGCGCGTCGTCGCTCGTCTCTCCGGTGCGGACGCGCATGGCGCCTTCAACGTCGAGGGTGAAGATTTTGCCGTCGCCGATCTTGGCTGTCTTGGCGGTGGCGGCGATGGTGGCGACGACTTGGTCTGCCAGATCGTCCGGCACGACGATTTCAAGCCGCAACTTGGGCACGAATTGCACA
>CAWUXN010000180.1:0-2646 GCA_963926415.1 uncultured Loktanella sp. | reverse complement strand
TCATGGCGTTGTTATACTTAGGAAACTCCTGATTTGAGCGATAGATTTCCAAACTGAAGATGAGGATTCGATTCCCGTCGCACGCTCCATGCTTTAATTCCATTGATCTCGCACTGCGCTGTTAGCATTGCCGCAGCGCCTTTCGCTTGTGCCGCGGCGATCACGGTTTTATGTGCGATGCAGCTTAAGCAGGATGAATGATATGGCCGACGCGCCCCCAGTCACCGACGCAGACCGCGCCAAATCAAAGAACATGGGCGCATTGCGCCAATTATGGCCGTTTCTGGCACCCTATCGCCGTCTGATGGCCTTGGCGCTGGGCGCGCTGACACTGACGGCCTGCGTGTCCTTGATCCTGCCGCTGGCCGTGCGCCGGGTCGTGGATAACTTCGATGTGCAGGCTGGCCAACTGCTCGACCGTTACTTTGCCGCAGCCCTTGGCATCGCGGCGCTGCTCGCTGTGGGCACGGCCCTGCGCTATTACCTTGTGACCCGTCTGGGAGAGCGGGTGGTGGCTGACATCCGCACGGCCGTTTTCGACCGCATGATCGGCATGTCGCCCTCGTTTTTCGAAAATATCATGACTGGCGAAGTGCTGTCGCGTATCACGACAGACACCACGTTGATCCTGTCTGTTATTGGCAGTTCCGTCAGCATAGCCCTGCGCAACTTTTTGATCTTTATCGGCGGTCTGATTCTGCTGATGATCACCTCGTTCAAGCTGACGGCGCTGGTGCTGCTGCTGGTGCCCGCCGTCATAGTTCCAATTGTCGTGCTGGGTCGCCGCTTGCGCGTACTCAGCCGTGAAAATCAGGACTGGATCGCGCAATCCTCTGGCAATGCGTCAGAGGCACTTTTGTCCGTGCAGACCGTGCAGGCCTTTACCCACGAGGATTTGAGCCGCAAAAAGTTCTGGGACGTGACCGAAAAAAGCTATGTTGCGGCCCGCACCCGCATTGCTGTGCGCGCTTGGATGACGGCAATCGTGATTTTTTTGATCTTTGCAGGCGTCGTCGGCGTGCTGTGGATTGGTGCCCATGACGTGCGCGCCGGTTCCATGAGTGTGGGCGAACTGGTGCAGTTCGTAATCTATGCCGTCATGGTCGCCGGGGCCGTCGGTGCCCTGACAGAGGTGTGGGGCGAATTGCAGCGCGCCGCGGGCGCGACGGAACGTCTGGTTGAACTGCTGAATGCCGACGACGCCGTGCGCGATCCTGAAGCGCCCATAGCCTTACCAAACGTGGCGCAAGGCCAGATCAGCTTTGACGATGTGACGTTCCGCTATCCGGGCCGCCCCACGATCGCGGCGCTGGATCATGTGAATCTAACCGTGCAGCCGGGTGAAACAGTCGCACTCGTCGGCCCGTCAGGGGCGGGCAAGACGACGATCATCCAGTTGTTGCAGCGTTTCTATGACCCGTCCGAAGGGGCGATCCGGCTGGGCGGTGTCGATCTGCGTGACATGAAGCGCGGCGATTTCCGTAAGATGATTGCTTTGGTGCCGCAAGACCCCGTTGTCTTTGGCGACACCGCGCGGGAGAATATTCGCTTTGGCCGCCCGGACGCCACCGACGCGCAGGTCGAGGCTGCGGCAAAGGCCGCCGCCGCGCATGACTTCTTGATGGCGCTGCCAGATGGTTATGACAGCTATGTCGGCGAGCGAGGCGTGATGTTGTCGGGCGGGCAAAAGCAGCGCATCGCCATTGCTCGCGCCATCCTTCGCGACGCGCCAATCTTGCTGCTGGACGAAGCGACTAGTGCGCTGGATGCGCAAAGTGAAGGTCTTGTGCAGGCTGCCGTTGATGATCTGGCCCGGTCCCGCACTACGCTGATCGTGGCGCACCGTCTGGCCACGGTGAAAAAGGCCGACCGCATCGTCGTGTTTGACGGCGGCCGCATTGTTGCCACCGGCACGCACGATTCGCTTGTGGCTGAAAACGGGCTTTATGCGAAGCTGGCCCGCCTGCAGTTCACCGACGGGATCGCAGCCGAATAGGTAAATATCGTGGCGTTAGTCTTGCGAGGCTTACCCTTTTCCGGTTTGTGTTGACCGGCAATGACAGGCCGACCAACGGCCGCAGACGTTCTGGGAGGGACATCATGGGATATGCAGGCCGGGCCGACGCAGCAGCCATCGAAGCGGAAACACCGTGGGTCGACCGTAACGTGCCCGTCACGACGTTCGCTCAACTGACACAGACCGCCGGGAAATTCCCGGATCGGCCCGCTGTTACCTTTCAGCTGGAATCTGGCCCCAAGGACCTGGCAGAGACGCTGACATGGTCGCAACTTCTGGACCGCACAGTCCGGACCGCGAACCTGTTCCGCAGCCTTGGCATCCGCGAAGGCGACGTCGTGGCCTACATGCTGCCCAACTGCACAGAGGCGGTCCTGACCTATCTGGGCGGCCAGATTGCAGGCATCGTGAACCCGATCAACCCGCTGTTGGAACCCGAGCAGATCGCAGCCATCCTGCGCGAAACTGGGGCCAAGGTTCTGGTCACGATGAAATCTTTCCCCAAATCCGATGTGGCCCAAAAGGCGGCCGAGGCCGTCGCGCTGGCCCCCAACATCGGCCACGTGATCGAGGTTGACCTGCACCGCTACCTTACCGGGGCTAAGAAGCTGATAGTGCCGTGGATCCGG
>CAWUXN010000179.1:0-7303 GCA_963926415.1 uncultured Loktanella sp. | reverse complement strand
TGAAGATCTTTTCAACAGCTTTATGAATGGACCCGATGAAAAGGGCCGCTTTGGCGATTTCGGCGGGCGTTTCGTGTCAGAGACACTGATGCCGCTGATCCTGAGCCTTGAGGAAGAATACGAAAAGGCCAAGACTGACGACAGCTTCTGGGCCGAGATGAACGATCTGTGGACCCACTACGTCGGTCGTCCCAGCCCGCTATACTTCGCCGAACGGCTTACGGACCATCTGGGCGGTGCCAAGGTCTACATGAAGCGCGACGAACTAAACCACACCGGCGCGCACAAGATCAACAATGTGCTGGGTCAGATCATTCTGGCGCGCCGCATGGGTAAGACCCGAATTATCGCAGAAACCGGGGCAGGGCAGCACGGCGTTGCAACCGCGACCGTCTGCGCCAAGTTTGGTCTTCAGTGCGTCGTTTACATGGGGGCCCATGATGTTGAACGTCAGGCCCCGAATGTGTTCCGCATGCGCCTGCTAGGGGCAGAGGTGATCCCTGTGACCTCTGGCCGTGGCACGCTGAAGGATGCGATGAACGATGCGCTGCGCGACTGGGTGACCCACGTGCGCGATACCTTTTATTGCATAGGCACCGTGGCTGGCCCGCACCCTTATCCGGCAATGGTCCGCGATTTCCAGTCGATCATTGGTAAGGAAACCCGCGAACAGATGCACGCAGCCGAAGGGCGTCTGCCCGACACGCTGATCGCCGCTATCGGTGGCGGATCGAACGCCATGGGCTTGTTCTATCCATTCCTTGACGACACTTCGGTGAATATCATCGGGGTCGAGGCGGGCGGTAAAGGCGTGAACGCCAAAATGGAGCATTGCGCGTCTCTGGCCGGCGGTCGGCCCGGCGTGTTGCATGGCAACCGCACCTATCTGTTGCAGGACGATGACGGCCAGATTCAGGAAGGCTTCAGCATCTCTGCTGGCCTTGATTATCCCGGCATCGGGCCAGAGCACGCCTGGCTGCATGACATCGGCCGCGCGCAATATGTGTCCATCACGGACGTCGAGGCGCTCGAAGCGTTTCAGCTATCCTGCGCGCTTGAAGGGATCATTCCCGCACTGGAACCGTCACACGCGCTGGCCCACGTGATGAAGATCGCACCGACCCTGCCCAAGGATCACCTCTTGGTGATGAATATGTGTGGTCGCGGGGACAAAGACATCTTTACCGTCGCTAAGCACCTCGGGTTTGACATGAAAATCTGACCTTAGGGGTCAGTCACCAAGCTCGGCGTTGTCCACCTCAAGGGCGACGCCGGCATCCTGCGATTTGGACTCTTCGACCTTTGGCGCAGGTTTGCGGCGCAGATCCAAAATATCCAGATCCGACTCCAGCATAGGCTTTGGCATCAGGATGCGAATCCGGTCTGGATCCGGCTGAATGACCTCTCCTACAACAGGCCAAATCGTGCCGTCGCTGGTGTTTTCAGGCGGCAGGTCGGCATAGGGCGTCGGTTCAGTATCGGCGACATAGCCCGAGCCGGTCAGTATCATCCGCCCGTCCGTCAGGGTAATTAGGCCGGTCAGCTGCTGCGATCCAGATGTCTTTTCCAATATAAACGCAGTGCCATTGGGCGTGATCGTGCAGTCGAACGGCGCATAGGCTATTAGCGCGTTCAGATTGCCGCCCAGTTTCAGCGTCCGGCAGGACCAGTCGCCGGGCAGGGTGGTGACGAGTGGCGCAAGCGGCATGCCTGACAGAATTTCCTGCAAAAGGTCCACATCACCCAGACTTCCGCCCGCCAAGGCCTGCAACAGGGCTTCGACTGCGGTGGCATCAAGCGCCTCAAGCCGCGCGATGTCGGCTGTGCGGATGGGCGACGCATCGTCCTGCGCCAAGGCGCAAGTCGGCAGGATCAGCGCCAAAAAGGTGGCGCGGATCACAGCGCGACTGCATATAGCCGCAGCACATTGATCGGCACGATTTCCAGCGCGCGGACGTGGGTGGCGTGCAAGTTCACCTGTGGCGCGCAACCTTCGTCATGGGCCTGCAGAAACCGGCCAGCGCAAAGACACCAGCCATCGCCCGGGGCAAGGCCTGTAAAGCCAAACTCTGGCCGCGGCGTCGATAAATCGTTGCCGACGTATTTCGAAAAGGCCAGAAACTCGGCCGTCATCACGGCGCAGACCGTGTGGCTGCCTTGATCGGCGGCGCAGGTGTCACAGGCCCCGTCGCGAAAGAAGCCGGTCATCGGCGCAGTCGAGCAAGTCTGCAGGCTGCTGCCCAGCACATTGAAAGAGGGATATTTTTCCATGCCTCACTCTAGCGCTGCGACGCGGGGGGCGAAAGGGTCAGTCTGACCCGGTCCAGTCGATCCCGCGCCCGTGCAAATCCATCCGCCCCAGTTGAACGGTGGTGTCGCCTGGCCACAGGCGCAGAGTCCACGCGGCACCGGGGCGTCGCTTCCTGCCGCTTCCATCCTCAGCCATGCAAGCGGTGTCTCGTCTGTCGCAGTCGCTCCGGCGGCCTTGATCCAGGAGCGGCCAAGCGCTTGGCGGTCGGCTTAAAAATATTGCGACGCAATCGTATGAAAGATCAGGTGCAGCTGGCCCGGCACATGGGGCAGGGGCGGCGTCAGCCCGTCGATCGCATCGGCGCAAATGACTGGCGCACTGGCCACCGCCATGGCAGCGCGAGTCAGGTCCAGCCAGTGCGGCTGGTCGGTCCACAGACAAGCCTGCAGTCGCAGCTCATCCGCAGCCACCTAGCTGGTCCAGCGGGATCAGATCAACGTCAAGGCGGTCCACCACGACGGGCGTGGATTGTCGCGGCAGGGCCCCGGTTCTATTTGGGGATGGCGTCAGCGCAGGATCATTCGGACCAAGGGTTGCTCCCGGCAGGACCCGTGCAAAACGGTCGTTTATCAAGTTCAGCCCGCCGCTGGCTCCCAGTTACGTCAGCCAGAACGGCAGCGGATGGCGCGCGTGCAGCCAGTGCATCGTTGCGATGATCCCGGCGGCGCGGCGCACCTCTTTGGTCTGCGGGGGGCTGTCGATAAAGCGGTCGATGAAATCCGCCAGATCAGTCAACGCGATGCAAACCGCCTGCCACAACATATCGTCGCTGACGTAATGGGGCGGATAGTCGAGCATCAGCGCGCCATCGCCGCGCAGGGCCCCGCACAAGCGAAGCAGTACGCTTTGCCCTTTTGCCCCCGTATTGCCGGGCCAGTGAAAAAAGCGGTCCCGGATCGGGCCTTGGAGCCAGTCCCGCTGGGCCAGCATTATGCAAAGCCTCACCATGAAAAGGCGATTCGATGTTCGCACAATGAACCGCCTGATCTGTGAATGACGCGGCGATTGCTTTTGGCATCACTTGAAGCGGTCTTTCAACTTCTGCAGCGCACTGCGCGTGTCTTCGGGAGGCGCGGCCTCTGCGGGGGGCGGGGCGGGGGCTTTCGCCGGTTTGCTGGCGGACGACCGGGCCGGCGCAGCGCGCAGGGCGATAACGTTCAGAAACTTGTCGCCGTGCCCATCGACAAGCTGCCCGATCCCGTCAGAGATTCCGTGCAGCACGTCGTCCAGCCACTCTTGATCGGCCTTTGCAAAATCATGCAGCACATAGCCCGCCACTCGGTCCTTGTGCCCCGGATGCCCAATGCCAAGGCGCACACGGTCATACTCTGGCCCCAGATGCGCGTGGATTGACCGCAAGCCGTTGTGCCCCGCATGGCCACCACCGGTTTTTAGGCGGACCTTGCCGGGGGCAAGGTCGAGTTCATCGTGAAATACAATGACATCGGCAGGCGCGACCTTGTGAAAGGCGCACGCGGCCTGCACGGACCGTCCTGAATCGTTCATGAATGTGGTGGGTTTCAGCAACAGCACCTTGTCAGAGCCAAGTCGGCCCTCTGACACCTCACCGTTGAATTTCACACGCCACGGGCCAACGCCGTGATCGGATGCAATCCGGTCCATCGCCATAAACCCGATGTTGTGACGGTGGCCCGCGTATTGCGAACCGGGATTACCAAGGCCAACGAGTATTTTCATGGCCCATCGATACCCCGTGCCGGGCCTGCCGAAAAGGGCCAGATGTGAAAAGGGGCCCCGCAGGGCCCCCGTTCGGTCGTCTTATTCGGCGGACGCGTCCACCTCGGTTGTTGGAACCTCGTCGGCTGCAACATCCTCGTCATCTTCGGCGGCCATCGTCTTGGGCGCAGCGATGTTGGCGATGACGAAGTCACGGTCAGAGATGACCGGCTTTGCGCCTTCGGGCAGCATGACGTCGCTGAAGTGGATGGTGTCGCCCATCGCACGGCCAGTCAGATCGACAGTGATGTGGTCGGGGATTTCACCGGCCAGCACGTTCATCTCAACTTCGTTGCGAACCACGGTCAGCGTGCCGCCGCCGGACTTCAGAGCCTTGCACTCTTCCTCGTTGATGAACTCAACGGGGATGTAGATGTTGACGCGGCTGGTGCGCTTCAGGCGCATCAGGTCGATGTGCATGGGCAGATCTTTGACGACGTGGCGCTGGACACCGCGGCAGATAACGCGGACGTCGTCGTGGCCTTCAACCTTCAGGTTGAACAGCGTCGACATAAAACGGCCCTTGCGCAGGCGCGTCAGCAGCTTGTTGAAGTCTATTTGCAGCGCGACCGGATCGGTACCGCCACCATAAACAACTCCGGGCACCATTCCGTTACGACGGGCTGTGCGGGCGGCCCCCTTGCCTGTCCCCGCGCGGACCTCGGCGTGCAGATCAGGGATCTTGTCAGCCATTGGTATTCTCCAAATGTAGTGGGACCGCCCTCCAAGGGTGTGCGGTCCGATGAAGCCGCGCGTATAGCGCCACTTGGCCGGTTTTAAAAGAGGGATCACGCGGATTCAAACGTTTTGCAGGCCGCAGGGATGAGGGGTAGGGTGCATCAATAGGGTTGGCTATGATGATCATGGACGTGGGCGATTATTTTGCCAACGGGCGCAAGCGCTGCGACCGCTTTGACTCCGCCGACTGCTCAACACGCCAGTGGGCGACGAGTCTGGCCACCCTGCGCGCCATCTGCCGGGACATCGGTCTGAGTGAGCCGGTGAAGTGGGGGTATCCTTACTACACTCATACAGGGCGAAACATCGCATTGTTGGGTGCCTTTCCCGGTGGTTTCCGTCCTGATTTCATGAACCCCGCTCTGTTGAACGATACCGAGGGTGTCTTGGAAAAACAGGGACCGAACAGCCAGGCGGCGGGATCGCTGCGGTTCACTGATTCCGCCGATGTGGTGGTGCGCGAGCCGATCATCCGCGCTTATGCTGGCGCAACTAATGGCGCATGCAGAGGCCGGCATGCCGCCGCGCAAGACTAAGGCAGAGTTTACCCTCCCGGACGAGCTGGTCGCCGCACTCGACGAGGATCCAAAACTGGCAGAGGCTTTTGCCGCCCTGACCCCCGGCCGCCAACGCAGTTATGTCCTTCATCTGTAAACGGCCAAGGCTAGCGCCACCCGCGTAGCACGGATCGCCAAGGAGCGGGGCAAGGTCATTGCGGGTAAGGGCGCGCAAGAGCGCTAGTGTAGCCTGAGGCAGGCATAGGGCGGCACGGTGATCACGCCGTCTGCGATGTCAGGGGCACAGCCGGTCATGTTCTGCGACAGGAACCAGTCAGGGTTCAGGTCGCGGTACAGATCCAGCCGCTTTAGATCCGTCGGGCGGTCTGCCCCGTGGCTGTGCAGCTGGGATTTCAGCCTGTCCAGAAAGGTGTCTGCGTCAATCTCGTCGCCATATAAGCGCAGGATGGGGCCAGTCAGATCGCGGCGGCCCTGGTCCCAACGCAGGGCAAAAAGATAATCGTCTGTAATGGCTGTTTCTGGCATGATCTTCGTCTTGCAACCGTGATCACAATGCCAGCCTTTCAGGCCGCCACAAAGGGCGGGGGCGAACGCCTCCTGCGGGGGAGTTTATTTTGCCAAATGAAGGGGCGGTGCGTTAGGCCCAGTCGCCCTCGAAATCCTTGGGCACCAGCAGGACATCGCGGTCCACGTCGGCGATGTCACGCTTGCCACACAAGGCCATAGTCAGGTCCATTTCGCGGGCGAGGATTTCAAGCGATTTTGTGACGCCCGCCTCACCCATCGCGCCAAGGCCGTAGATATATGCGCGGCCGATCATGACGCCGTGGGCACCCAAAGCGCGGGCTTTCAGGATGTCCTGACCAGAGCGGATGCCGCTGTCCATCAGCACCTCTGTCTGGTTGCCGACTGCCGCCACGATGGCGGGCAGCATGCGGATGGCGGACAGCGCCCCGTCCAGCTGGCGGCCTCCGTGGTTGGACACGACGATGGCGTCACATCCCACGGCGACGGCTTTTTTCGCATCCTCGACGTCTAAAATCCCCTTCAGGATCAGCTTGCCGCCCCATTTTTCCTTGAGACGGGCGATCATGTCCCAATCCAGCTTTGGCTCGAACTGCTCTGCCGTCCAGGACGACAGGGACGACATGTCAGTCGCAGATTTCGCGTGGCCGACAATATTGCCAAAGCTGCGGTTCTTGGTTTGCAGCATCTCCAGCCCCCACGACCATTTCGTCGCAAGGTTCAGGATCGTTTTTGGCGTCAGCTTGGGCGGGGCAGAGAGGCCGTTTTTTAGGTCTTTGTGCCGCTGGCCCAGCAGTTGCAAATCCAGCGTCAACACGAGCGCATCGCAGCCCGCATGCTTGGCGCGGTTGATGATGTTGTCGACGAATTCTTCATCCCGCATGACGTAAAGCTGGAACCAGAAGGGGGCCTTTGTCGCCTTTGCCACCTCCTCGATCGAGCAGATGGACATGGTGGATAGGGTATAGGGCACGCCGAATTTCAGGGCGGCGCGGGCGGCTTTGATCTCGCCGTCGGCGCATTGCATGCCGGTCATGCCGACGGGGGCAAGGGCGACGGGCATCGCCACGTCGCTGCCAATCATCGTGCTGGCCAGCGTGCGGTTCGACATATCGACGGCAATGCGCTGGCGCAGGCGCAGTTTGTCAAAGTCGGAGGTATTTTCGCGGAAGGTCTGTTCCGTCCAGCTGCCGCTTTCGCAGTAGTCAAAGAACATCTTGGGCACCCGGCGGCGGTGCATCTGTTTCAGATCGTCGATGGTTGTGATGACGGGCATGGGGCTACCTTCGTGAATTGGTCAGCATACCTTGCCAATTTAGCACCCAGCTGGCAATGGCCGCTAAACGTCAATCCACAGTGTCACGGGGCCGTCGTTGGTCAGGCTGACGGCCATGTCCGCGCCGAACTGCCCCGTTGCGGTGGTGATGCCCAGTGCGGCGACCTGTGCGATAAACGCCTCATAGGCGGCGCGGCC
>CAWUXN010000178.1:0-5218 GCA_963926415.1 uncultured Loktanella sp. | reverse complement strand
AGTCAACGTCGCCATCAAAATTGCAGACACCCCGACTGGCGACGCCTTCGAGGTGTCTGGCCGCGGCGAATTGCAGATGGGCGTTCTGATCGAGAACATGCGTCGCGAAGGCTTCGAGCTATCAGTGTCGCGCCCGCAGGTTATCTATAAAACCGAAGACGGCGTCCGCATGGAGCCAGTGGAAGAAGTCACAATCGACGTCGATGACGAATACACCGGCGCCGTGGTTGAAAAACTGACAGGACCCCGAAAGGGCGAACTGCTGGAAATGAAGCCAGCAGGCGCTGGCAAGACCCGAATTATCGCGCACGTTCCATCGCGCGGCCTGATCGGATATCATGGCGAATTTCTGACCGACACGCGCGGTTCCGGCGTTCTGAACCGTCTGTTCCACGGCTGGACCCCGCACAAGGGTCCTATCCAAGGTCGCCGTCAGGGTGTTCTGATCTCCATGGAAAACGGCACCTCGGTGTCTTATGCTCTGTGGAAGCTGGAAGACCGTGGCAAGTTCTTCATCGGTGCCCAAGAAGCGGTCTATCAGGGCATGATCATCGGCGAGCATACCCGCGAGAATGATCTTGAAGTGAACCCGCTAAAGGGTAAGCAGCTGACCAACGTGCGTGCTTCTGGTACAGACGAAGCAGTACGCTTGACGACGCCCGTCACGCTGACGCTGGAACAGGCCATCGCCTACATCGACGATGACGAGCTGGTGGAAGTCACGCCGAACGCAATCCGCCTGCGTAAGCGCTTCCTCGACCCGCACGACCGCAAGCGCAACTCGCGCTCTAAATAAAACAACCAAATGCCCGCTTCTGAAAAGAAGCGGGCATCTCTCTTGATACCTCGTAATTTCTTCTGGTCAAATACCTCGGGGGAAGTCGCGCAGCGTCGAGGGGCTGACCCTCCCCTGCCATGGCCGCGCTTGGAGTTATACGTGCCAAACCCAAGGGTTTCTTCGATCCGGCGGCAAGGGGAAGTGGGGACTTCGACCAGCAGCACAACCTGCCAGATACGCTTGTCCACCTTGCGCAGGGCGGTCAGGTTGCTTCTAAAGATGACAAGATTGCTCCGCAAGTCTTCCGGCAACGCGCGATCACGCCCCGCCATGCCGGCAATCACCGGCAAATGTTCCGCTCAAATGAACGTCACGGCCGATTTTCCAGCGGGCCCATAATCACCGTCGAGCCCAGTTCCGCTTACGCAAACCGACGTCACACTTTCGATGCTCGACCGTTGGGCTGCGCGCAACCCAATCCAGCTCAGATGCCCCGCCTGCTTATGGCGGGATATCATTACTGCCATAGGCGAGATCAAAGCTCTTCGATGATGCTCAATTCGCGCTGCGCCGCACCTTTAGCGTGAACCAGTGCTTCTTGGTAGGCGTCCGAGAAATAGCAATCGTGCGCCGCCTGCATTGAGGGGAACCGGGCCACGACATTACGCGGCCGGTCCGGGCCTTCCAGCGTTTCGTAGCCTCCTCCGCGCGCCAGAAAAACGCCGCCATGGTAGGCGATCGCCCCGGTCGCAAGGGCCGCGTACTTGGCGTAGGAAACATTGTCCGTCACGTGAACGTGGGCCACCCAAAGTGCTGTTTTCATGCTAGTTTATCCAATACTGCGCGTGCAGCCGCGATGGCCGCCTCTGCGTTTTCAATCGACGCGCCACCGCCCTGCGCCATATCCGCACGGCCGCCTCCGCCTTTACCGCCAAGCTCTGCCACGGCTGCCCGTAATAGATCCACAGCGGACAAGCGGTCCGTCAGGTCCGCCGTTACACCTGCGGCAACAGCAGCTTTGCCGCCCGTGTCAGCGATCAGCAGCACGGCACCAGAGCCCATACTCTGCTTCATGTCGTCGATAAGCGCGGGCAGATCCTTGCCCGTCACCCCCTGCATGACCTGCCCCTGAAAGGCGATGCCGTTGACTTGCTCGATACTGGTATTGGCGCTGCTGCCACCCATCGCTAGATCACGGCGCAACTGCGCGACCTCGTTCGCCAGTGCCTTACGCTCATCCATCAAGCTACGGACGCGGTCCGCAACCTCTGCCGCTGGCGCTTTTAACGTCGCAGCCACCTGCCCCAGCACAGCATCCTGCAAGCGCAGATGATTCAGCGCGGCCTGACCCGTCAGCGCCTCGATCCGCCGTACACCGGCGCTGGATGCGCTGTCGCCCAGCACAACAAAAGTGCCAATCTGGCCCAGCTGCCGCACATGGGTGCCGCCGCACAGCTCCAGCGAATAGGTCTGACCATCCGCGCCCTTGCCGCTGCCAGGCTTGCGGCCCATCGACACGACGCGCACTTCGTCACCGTATTTCTCGCCGAACAGCGCCTGCGCCCCAAGGGCGCGGGCATCGTCAGGGGTCATGATCCGTGTTTCAACAGCCGTGTTTTGGCGGATCATCGCGTTGACCGCCTGTTCGACACTGCGCAAATCCACGATCGACACTGCCGCGTTGTGGCTAAAGTCGAACCGCAGGCGATCCGGCGCATTCAACGATCCGCGCTGCGCGATGTGATCGCCCAGCGTCTCACGTAGCGCCTCGTTCAGCAGGTGCGTTGCAGAGTGGTTGGCCTGCACGTCGCCACGGCGATCCGGATCAACCTGCAACTGCGCGCCCTGCCCGGTGTTGATCTCGCCCATCGTAACCTGCGCGATGTGGATAAACACGCCGGCAACTTTTTTGGTATCCGTGATCTGCGCCATGCCGGTTTCGGTCTTGATAGTACCAGCATCGCCAACCTGACCGCCCGATTCCGCATAGAAAGGTGTCTGGTTCAACACAATCTGCACGGCACCCTTGGCCGTCCCGACTTGTGCACCGTCGACGATCAGCGCCTGAATTTGCCCCTCTGCCGTCAGCGTGTCGTAGCCTAGGAAATCGGTCAGGCCCTTTGTTTCCGCCAGATCAAACCAGATGGATGCGTCCGCGGCCTCTCCGGTGCCGGACCACGCCGCGCGAGCCTTGGCCTTCTGCGCGGCCATCGCTGAATCAAACCCCTCGGTGTTCACGCCGCGGCCCTGTTCGCGCAGGGCGTCCTGCGTCAGATCAAGCGGGAAGCCATATGTGTCGTAAAGCTTGAACGCCGCCTCGCCGGGCAAGTTTTCACCTTCACCCAGCTGCGAGACTTCATCGTCCAGCAGTTTTAGCCCCCGATCAAGGGTCTGACGGAAGCGGACTTCTTCGTTCTTCAGCGTCTCTTCGATCAGTGAGCGAGCTTGGCCAAGTTCCGGATAAGCCGCACCCATTTCCTGAACCAGCGACGGCACCAAACGGTGCATCAGCGGATCATGTGCGCCCAGCTGGTGCGCATGGCGCATGGCGCGGCGCATAATACGGCGCAGCACGTAGCCGCGCCCGTCGTTGGATGGCATCACACCGTCAGCAATCAGGAAGGACGTCGCGCGCAAATGGTCCGCGATAACGCGGTGGTGCACCTTGCCTGGACCATCAGGATCGCTGCTTGTCGCATGTGCGGAGGCTTCGATCAGTGACCGCATCAGGTCGGTGTCATAGTTGTCGTGCTTTCCCTGCAGTAACGCGCCAATCCGTTCCAGCCCCATGCCGGTGTCGATCGACTGCATATCAAGGGGGCGCATGGTGCCGTCCTCGAACTGTTCGTTCTGCATGAACACAAGATTCCAAATCTCGATAAAACGGTCGCCGTCTTCTTCGGCAGAGCCCGGAGGGCCGCCCCAGATCTTGTCGCCGTGGTCATAAAAGATCTCGGTGCACGGACCGCAGGGACCGGTCGGCCCCATCCGCCAAAAGTTGTCGTCCGTCGGGATACGGATGATCCGGTCATCACTGATGCCAGCGACTTTTTTCCAGATCGATGCGGCCTCGTCGTCGGTGTGGTAGACGGTGACCAGCAGCTTGTCCTTGTTCAGGCCGAAGTCCTTTGTCAGCAGCTCCCAGGCAAAGGCTATGGCGTCTTCCTTAAAATAATCGCCAAAGCTGAAATTCCCTAACATTTCAAAGAAGGTATGATGCCGAGCGGTATAGCCAACGTTGTCCAGATCGTTGTGCTTGCCGCCTGCGCGCACGCATTTCTGCGCGGACGTCGCCCGGTTATAATCGCGCGTTTCCACGCCCGTAAACAGGTTCTTGAACTGCACCATGCCAGAGTTAGCGAACATCAGGGTCGGATCGTTGCGCGGCACCAGCGGGCTAGAGGCTACGACCTCGTGCCCGTTGCGACCGTAGAAGTTCAGGAATGTCGAACGGATATCGGAAAGAGAGGTCATATCAGGGCCTTCAATGCAGGGTTTGCGATGAAATAGCCCCCCAGCGCCGCACCGTAAAGCCATAACGAAAAAGGGCGCGGCCTGCGCCGCACCCTTTCCCAGATTTTGTCCACACGTTGTGGCATGTCAGGCGTTTCTCGTGTCGCCTTACACCATTTTTAAATGGTGCTTACATCTCTACCAGATCGTCGTCAGAGCCGGATTCGCCATCAGATATGGCAAAATCGAGACCATGGGCAGCGCGAATCTTGTCCTCTATCTCCATCGCTGTGGCGGGGTTATCCTTGAGGAACTGCTTGGAGTTCTCGCGGCCCTGTCCCATACGCTCGTCGCCGTAGCTGAACCAAGACCCGGACTTTTCGACGACACCGGCCTTCACACCCAGATCCAGCAGCTCGCCGGTCTTGGAAATTCCTTCGCCATACATGATGTCGAATTCCACCTGCTTGAACGGCGGCGCGACCTTGTTCTTTACGACCTTCACGCGGGTCGCGTTGCCGACAACTTCGTCCCGGTCCTTGATCGAACCTATGCGGCGGATATCCAAACGCACAGAGGCGTAGAATTTGAGCGCGTTACCACCCGTCGTGGTTTCAGGCGAGCCGAACATGACGCCGATCTTCATACGGATCTGGTTAATAAAGATCACCATGCAGCCAGAGCGGTTAATCGAACCGGTCAGCTTGCGCATCGCTTGGCTCATCAGGCGGGCGTGGACGCCAACGCTGCTGTCACCCATGTCGCCTTCAAGCTCGGCCTTGGGGGTCAGGGCGGCAACCGAATCGATCACGACCAGCGCCACCGCCCCGGATCGGACCAGCGTGTCGACGATCTCCAGCGCCTGCTCGCCTGTATCGGGCTGCGAAATCAGCAGCTCATCCAGATTCACGCCCAGCTTTTTCGCGTAGCCGGGATCGAACGCGTGTTCCGCATCGACAAAAGCGCAAACGCCGCCCTTTTTCTGCT
>CAWUXN010000177.1:0-5622 GCA_963926415.1 uncultured Loktanella sp. | reverse complement strand
TTGTCCGTATGGACCTCGATCAAGCCGGGCATCAGGAAATCTGCACCGCAGTCCAAGGCCCCCGCAGGCACGTCGGCACCTTCTTCAATCGCTGCTATCCTGCCATCCGACAGGGTTATCCGCCCGTGCAGGACACGGTCCGAAAGAACCATCCGCGCGTTGGCAAGACAGACACCGACTGTCATGTCAGTGTCATGCGGGTCGGTCAAAGCCGTCGCAGTCGAGGGAGGGACCATGTCAGAGTTCATACGATACGCCATTTATTTTGTGCCTCAAATGCAGGCCCTTGCCGATGCCGGAGCGGCATGGCTAGGCTGGGATGTGATTGAGGGTCGTGCCGTGGCACAACCCGATGTGCCGGGGATCGCCGCCATGACGCTGGTCCCGCGAAAATATGGTTTGCACGCCACCTTGAAGCCGCCGTTTTTGTTGTCGGAGGGCCATTGCGTTGGCGACCTTAATGCCGCGCTTGCGCGTTTCGCCAAGGCGCAATCCCCCGTCATGCTCGATGAATTGCGGCTGGATCGACTGGGCCGATTCCTCGCGCTGGTTCCCGTCGGTGATCAGAAAAAGCTGAATGCGCTGGCCGCAGATTGCGTGCAGGAGTTCGACATGTTCCGCGCGGCGACCAGTATTGATGAGATTTCCCGCCGCCGTGCGACAGGATTGACGGCGATCCAGGACGCGCATCTGACGCGCTGGGGCTACCCTTATGTCTTCAATGAGTTCCAGTTCCACATCACCCTGACCGGGCCGCTGAAAAATGACCAACTGCGTCTGACCCAGGACCATCTGAAGGATGCACTCCCCGCCCTGCCAGCCCCGTTTCCGATTGACCGGATCGCCCTTGTCGGCCAGCAGGCAAACGGATTCTTTCGCCTGATCCATGCCTACACGCTAACCGGATAAAGGGCCGCGATGACACGTGCGACCGTCTCTTTCAAAAGGCCGTCATTGGACACGGTGACAACATTCAAGTCGGCGGGGATGCGGGCAACTTCTCGCTTCAACCGCGCGGCGATCTCTAGATCTGTCTCGCGTGCACGGCCCGCCAGCCGTTGACGCAGCACCTGGGGCGAGGCGGTCAGCGACAGCACGACGAACGCGGGCATCAACCGGTCTGCCTGCGTCAACACAACGCGCGACAGGTTGACGATGCAAACCTCACCCCGCGCCAGCCGCATCAGGACATCGGCCGGGATACCATAACGCAACCCGTGTGCCTCCCAATGCAGACAGAACTGTCCCTTCGCTGCCATCGCGTCAAAGGTGTCCTGAGAGACGGCATCGAATTCCTCGCCGCCCGCGCCCGCGTCGCGCGTGATGACCCGCCGCACCCGGTGCAAATCCGGTCGCGCGCTGCACAGCACGTCGATAACGCTGTCTTTTCCTACGCCAGAAGGCCCGACAACCGCGATCAACCGACCCTGAGTCATGCGCCCATCCCCGGCGTAAATTGCGCGACGTCGATAGTCCTATCACAGACCCGGTTCCGAGCATCGGTATCGTGAAAGATCCCTATGATGGCCGCCCCCCGCGCCTTGGCCGCCTCAATCAGGTCAAGCACTACCGATCGGTTGTGCGCATCAAGGCTGGCGGTGGGCTCGTCCAGCAGAAGCGCGGGATAACCATGAACGAAACCCCGCGCGATGTTCACGCGCTGCTGTTCGCCGCCAGAGAACGTCGTCGGCGACAGGCTCCACAGCGTGCGCGGGATGTTCAACTGCGCCAGAAGGCTGGCCGCGCGGACCTTCGCCTCGGCCTCTGCCATGCCCAACGCCAGCAAGGGTCCGGCCACTACATCCAGCGTCGGCACGCGGGGCACGACACGCAGGAACTGGCTGACATAGCCAAGAGTCTCGCGGCGCAAGGCTAGCACCTCGCGCGGGGCCGCCCGCGCGACATCCACACCGCCCACCATGATCTGCCCCGAGGCGGCCAGGTAATTGCCGTAGATCATCCTCATGAGCGTCGATTTGCCAGCACCTGAGGCACCGACAAGCCCGACACATTCGCCGGGCGCAACTGACAGCGCGGCGTCACGCATCACCTCGATCACTGCGCCGCCCTGATTGTGTAGGGTAAAGGTCTTCGACAACTCTGAAATCTCGATCATGGCGTCCATCTTCTTCTGGTTACAAATACCTCGGGGGGCGGCATAGGCGCGGGGGCACCGCCCCCTGTCACACCTGCAACACGGAACTGACCAGCAGTTGCGTATAACCATGTTGTGGATCGTCCAGCACTTGATCCGTCAGACCGGTTTCCACCACGTTGCCGTCCTTCATCACCATCAGCCGGTCCGCCAGCAGCCGCACGACAGCCAGATCGTGGGTCACGATAACTGCCGACAGCCCCATGTCGCGCACCAGCCCGCGCAGCAGGTCCAGCAGACGCGCCTGCACGCTGACATCAAGGCCACCCGTCGGTTCGTCCATGAACACCAATCGCGGGCCGGTCACGAGGTTACGGGCGATTTGTAACCTTTGCTGCATGCCGCCCGAAAAAGTCGTAGGCCGGTCATCGACGCGGTCGGCGCGAATTTCTACGCGGTCCAGCCAGTCGATGGCCGTAGCCCGGATATCGCCGTAATGGCGCGCGCCCACGGCCATCAGCCGCTCGCCCACGTTGCCACCGGCACTAACTCCCATGCGCAGCCCGTCGCGCGCGTGCTGGTGCACGAAAGCCCAGTCAGTCCGGCTTAGCATCCGCCGCTCCGGCTCGCTCATCGTCAGGGTATCGCGCGGACCGGCACCGCGTGTGTCAAAGATAACCTGCCCGCTGTCAGGGGCCAGATGGCCAGCCATGCAATTCAGCAGCGTTGATTTGCCCGACCCGCTTTCGCCTACAATCCCCATGACCTCGCCCGGGAACAACTCGAAGGCTACATCCGCGCAGCCGATATGACGCCCGTAAGTCTTGGTCAGCCCCTTGATCTGCAATAGCGGCGTCATGCGGTACCCTCCTTATTGTTGGTGCCGCGATAGCCCTCTACCTGCCGCCCGGTGCAGTAATCGGTATCCGAACACACGAACATGCGCGCCCCCGCGTCGTCCACGATCACTTCGTCAAGATAACTGTCCTGCGCGTCGCACAGGCCGCAAGGATGATCGGCCTTGCTGGCCGTGAAAGGATAATCCTCGAAATCTAGGCTGACGACAGGCGTATGGGGCGGCAACGCGTAAATGCGTTGTTCGCGGCCCGCACCAAAAAGCTGGATCGCAGCCATGTCCATCTTGGGGTTGTCGAACTTCGGGATCGGCGACGGGTCCATGACGTAGCGATCTGCGACCTTCACCGGATAGGCATAAGCGGTCGCGATATGTCCGTGACGGCTGATATCTTCATAAAGCTTCACATGCATCAGACCGTATTCCTCCAGCGCATGCATCTTTCGCGTCTCCGTCTCGCGCGGTTCCAGAAACCTCAGGGGTTCCGGGATTGGCACTTGGTAGACTAGAATTTGGCCTTCGCGCATCTGCTCTTCTGGGATGCGATGACGGGTCTGGATGACTGTCGCCTCTGCCGTCACCGTTGTGACCGCGACCTGCGCCGTGCGTTCAAAGAACCTGCGGATCGACACAGCATTCGTCGTATCGTCAGCCCCCTGGTCGATTACCTTCAACGTATCCTCGGGCGTCAGGACAGCCGCGCTGACCTGCACACCGCCGGTGCCCCAGCCATAGGGCATCGGCATCTCTCGGCTTGCGAAGGGCACTTGATATCCGGGTATCGCCAGCCCCTTAAGGATCGCGCGGCGGATCATTCGCTTGGTCTGCTCATCAAGATAGGCGAAGTTGTAATCGGTCATTCCACCGTCTCCTGCTGGTCGACAGCACCCGCGTCACGCCTCAGCTTGCGCACCAGCTCCAACTCTGACTGGAAATCGACGTAGTGCGGCAGCTTGATATGCTCCAGAAACCCGGTCGCCTGGATGTTGTCGCAATGATAAAGGACGAATTCCGCATCCTGTGCCGGCGCACCCTGGTCGTCCTCCCCCAATTCTTCCCAGCGTAGCGCGCGGTCCACCAACGCCATGGAAATCGCCTTGCGCTCAGTCTGGCCAAAGACGAGGCCGTAACCGCGCGTGAACTGTGCCGGTTCGGTCTTTGATCCGGTAAACTGGTTGACCGTTTCGCATTCGGTCAAGGTGACCTCACCGATCTCGATAACGAAACCAAGCTCCGGGATCTCCATTTCAACTGGCACCGTGCCGATCCGTAATTCACCGACGAAGGCGTGGTTGCGCGCATATCCGCGCTGCGTCGAATAGGCCATTCCGAGCACGAAGCCCTCATCGCCCCGCGTCAGCGCCTGCAGCCGCAAGGCCCGCGTGGCGGGTAGCTCCAGCGGTTCGCGGGTCAGATCGGGCGCGGGTGTGCCGTCGTCATTCTCTTGCGCGATCAACCCCTCGCGGTTCAGGAATGACATGACATGCGGCACCGGGGCCGGGTCAGCGGTGGCCTTGGGGGCCTCTGGCACTGTGCCGCCAGCCGCCAGCATGAAATCCAGCAGGCGGTGTGTATAGTCGAACGTCGGTCCCAGCACCTGCCCGCCGGGCAGGTCCTTGAAGGTCGCGCTGATCCGCCGTTCGCAGGCCATCGCCCCGGTGTCGACCGGCAGGCTGCTGCCAAAACGCGGCAGCGTGGTGCGGTAGGCGCGTATTAGAAAAATCGCCTCGATCAAATCGCCGCGTGCTTGCTTGATCGCCAGTGCGGCCAGATCGGGATCGTAAAGCGACCCTTCCGCCATGACCCGGTTCACCGCCAGCGCCATCTGCTCGCGGATCTGCGCGACCGACAGGTCCGGTATAGCCACGTCGCCGCGGCGTTCCTCGGCCAGCCAAGCGTGCGCATTGTCGATGGCGCGCTCGCCCCCCTTTACGGCGACATACATCAAACAAACCCTTTCGTCGTGCGTGGCAAGGCAGCGACACGGTCGCCGCAGGCCAAAATGAAATCCAGACCAAGCGGAAACCGGGCGATACGCGCGGCCAGCAGTCCCGCAGGCAGCGACAGTTGCGCAGTCTGTGCAATGCCAGGCCCGGTAAGTGTGACGCCATGATGTGACAGTGCCACCATTTCCACGATCAGCGTAGCGGATCGGTCGGGATATTGCGCCGTGCCGATGGCATAGTCATCCAGCGGCAGCAGCGCTTCCCAGGCACCCACAGCGAACATCGCCTCAGCCCGCCCCACCAGTGGCGCGCCAAGGTGAAATTGGACCCAATCGCGCACCTCGCCCGTGTCGCACGCACCCGCTAGATGCAGTGGAGTTTCGGTGTCACACAGGGTCGCCAGCAAGGTTGCCGCAGCGCCGGACAGGGGCGCAGGGGCGCTGCAGCCGGTCATCACTTGAATGGTACCGGGCCGGGCTATCGCCTCCATCGCCGCGCGAAAAGCACGAGCGGCGTCGCGGGCGGGATCGGCAAAACCGCCTTGCAAGGCTGCGTTTTCCATCAATCTTCTCCCCGTACCAGCGTAAAGAATTCAACCCGCGTGGCAGCGGCTTTGTCCGCGCGGGCTTGTTGCCGCGCCGCTCCCTCTGCTGCGAGGGGCGCGATGACGGCAACACGTACATTGTCCGCCCGGTCGGTTTGCATTAGCGCGTCCACCAAGGCTG
>CAWUXN010000176.1:0-3460 GCA_963926415.1 uncultured Loktanella sp. | reverse complement strand
TGGTCAATCGCGGCGCAGAAGACCACGCGTGGGTCCAG
Organism: uncultured Loktanella sp.; assembly: GCA_963926415.1. Lineage (GTDB taxonomy): Bacteria > Pseudomonadota > Alphaproteobacteria > Rhodobacterales > Rhodobacteraceae > Loktanella. The sequence goes on along the minus strand of CAWUXN010000176.1, from coordinate 3,422 downwards.
ATCGAAGGCCGCTTCTTGCACCGCTGGCAGCGTCCTATCCGTGAAAGCGGTAAATCGGGTGCGAAACTGCTGAGGATCGGTCCCCGGGATCGGGTCATAAGCGGGATCGAATAGATCGCGCGCTCTTATGCGGCATGACGCAATCTCGTCATCCCACAGGGCCGCGATGCGGGCGGCGGCGGTTTGTAGAAAGGTGATGAACGGCGTGTCAATCGAAGTGCAGCCAATCAGGGTCGCGGCCTTCACGATGGCTTCGCTTCGCGCGATTAGGGCGATGCTGCGCGTTGTTGCTTGCGTCACACCTTCGCCGGTCTGGCTGGCCAGTTTGGACAAACGGCTGAAGGCGGGCACAAAAGCTTTGGTCGCCACATCGACCTGGGCTGCCTGTTGGGCGATGATGGTGGACTTTTCGGTGGTCGACCGGATCGAGTGGGCGATGTCCATCAACGCCTCGTCCGTGGCGGTCTCGGTAGAAATGATGGCGCGGGCGTCCGTTTCAACATCCTGCGATTTGCTATGCGGTACCTGAAAGGTCTGCGTCAGATGCTTTGTCTGGCTGGTGACTGATTCTGCGGCTTTCGAGGTCTTTTGCCACAGCTCTTTAATGGCGTCGGCGACCACGGCAAAGCCGCGACCGGCGTCGCCGGCACTGGTGGCTTCGATCCGGACGTTGATCGCAAGAATGTTCACATTAACCGCAATATCGGAAATCTGCGCATACGGAGACGTCACTGTGTTTAGAGAATCGCGCGCTTCGGCAATCCGCCCTTCGAAATCAGTGACCCATTGCGACACCGACTTTAATGTGCCGGCAGGCGCGCGCAGGGTCGCGACAGAGTTATCCACCGCATCAAGGCTGACCTGCGCCGATGTGGACAACAGGCTGACCGCCTGACCCGTCGTGTTAGAGGCTGCATTCGGTGACCGCAGCGCGGTCTGGCTGTCGGACAGGGTGCGCAACTGATCGTCCGCTGTATGGTGCAGATCATCCAGAAAGGCGGCCATATTGACGATTTACGACCCCAGCCCTTAAATCAGCCGGTTTAGGCGAGAGCTGTCAGTGACAGGGAGGCCCGGTCCCTAGGACAGTGGGCGGGGGATGTGCAGTCATCAGCGGGGTCCGTCATCCTGGGGGGGTGTGGTGTTGGACCAAGGCGTAAACACGAGAGGTGTGGAAATGGTGAACGTAGATCCTGTGCCGCGCCTTTTAAGACGCCGCGTCGCGCCATGTGCCGGGGGCCAGATCGTCCAGCGCCCAGTCCCCGATCCGCCAGCGCACAAGGCGCAGGGTGGGGTGGCCGACATGTGCGGTCATGCGGCGCACCTGCCGGTTCCGCCCTTCGGTGATGGTCAGTTCCAACCAGCAATCGGACACAGATTTACGGAACCGCACGGGCGGATTGCGCGGCCACAGGTCCGGGGTGTCAATGCGTCGCACCTGCGCCGGACGGGTCGGGCCGTCCTTTAATGTGACACCGCTGCGCAGGGCGGTGAGGGCCGCGTCATGCGGCGTGCCTTCGACCTGCACCAGATAGGTTTTGGCCGCCTTGAAGCGCGGATTGCTGATGCGGGCCTGCAACGCGCCGTCGTCGGTCAACAAAAGCAGCCCTTCGCTGTCGCGATCAAGGCGGCCTGCGGGGTAAACCTTTGACACATCGATGAAATCAGACAGCGTGGCACGGGGCGACTGGCTGCGCGTGTCGGTGAATTGCGACAGCACATCGAAGGGCTTATTGAACAGGATCAGGCGTGACATGGGGTGGGTGTAGCCTGCGCCGGGGCGCAGCGCAAAATAATTGCTAGCTGCTTGAAATACCCACTTGATCGGCACCGCACTTTGCCCCACATGCGCCATCATAGACGCCAACGCACGCGCCTCTGGCCTGCACTTTGCAGTGCTCATGCAGCGACGGTAACGTCTCCCTTGGAACTGAGCGGTCTCGGAGAGGTTGATACCCTCCAATGGCCGAGTCTACTGGAGATGACCATGATTGCATCAACTACTGGGGCTCACGCGCCTGTTCGCGTAGCCACCCCAAAGCTGGACGCTTATGTCGCGGGCCGCGATTTCGACAAGCCGACTCTGATTATCGACTGCGACCGCGTTGAAGAACAGTATAACGCGCTGAAGGCCGGTCTGGGCCACGCGGACATCCATTATGCCGTCAAGGCGAACCCCGCCAAGCCTGTGCTAGAGCGTTTGGTCAAGCTGGGATCGCATTTCGATGCGGCGTCCAAGGGCGAAATTGAGATGTGTTTGGAAGCCGGCGCTACGCCGGACACCATTTCCTATGGCAACACGATCAAGCGGGCGTCTGACGTCGCTTGGGCGCATGCTGCGGGCATCACCCTGTTCGCTGCCGACGCCGAGGAAGAGCTCGACAAAATCGCCGAAAACGCCCCCGGCGCGTCGGTCTACATCCGCCTGATTGTCGAGACATCTGAGGCCGACTGGCCGCTGACCCGTAAGTTTGGCTGCGACGCGGGCCTTGCCCTGCAATTGCTTGATTATTCGAAGCAGGTCGGCCTGACGCCGGTCGGTTTTTCCTTCCACGTCGGATCGCAGACCCGCCGCGCAGAGATGTGGACCCCGACGCTGGACCAGATGAGCGAGATCTGGAAAGCGGCAAAGAATGCGGGCCACGAGCTGTCCCTGCTGAACATCGGCGGTGGTTTCCCTGCATTCTATGGTGAAGCGATCGATACGCCGACGGTCTATTCATCACGCGTCATCGCGCTGGTGAAAGAGAAGTTCGGCCACATCCCCCGCATTATGGCAGAGCCGGGCCGCGGCATGGTCGCCGAGGCAGGCGTGATCGCCTGCGAGGTCATGCTGGTCAGCCGCAAGTCCGACCGCGACGTACACCGCTGGGTCTATTTGTCGATCGGCCGTTTTTCGGGCTTGGCAGAAACCGAGGGCGAGGCGATCCGCTATCAGTTCGAAACCGACCGTGATGGCGATGCCGTAGGCCCCTGCATCATGGCGGGCCCGTCCTGCGACAGCGCTGATGTGTTGTATGAAAAGCGCCCGATGAACCTGCCGCTGACGCTGAAAAGCGGCGACCGGGTGCTGATCCGCAACACCGGAGCCTATACCTCTACCTATTCTTCGGTCTGTTTCAACGGCTTCCCGCCGCTTGATGTGGTTGTGATCTAAGCACTTTCCCGTTTTGGCGAAATTTTTAGCGGCGTACAGTATACCACTGTGCGCCGCTAAGTAATTATGGATGCACGATTTTTCGTTTTGCACGAGGACAAAGGCGGCTAAAGTGGGCCTGTAATGAAACTGAAAGCCCGTCCCATGCCTGACATCGAAGATCACCCGCTGCGCTATGCCATGGCCAACGAGCTGCACGCGCGGCCGTTTCCAGTGGTGCAGGCCCCGGCGCGGGCGGCTTATCTTGCGATCAAGCCGGCGCAGA
>CAWUXN010000175.1:0-2779 GCA_963926415.1 uncultured Loktanella sp. | reverse complement strand
GAGCTGGCGAAACTGGTGCAGCAGTTGGCGGATGAGGGGCTGAAGCAAGTCACGGGGCGGTTTCTGGTCTGGGGCAATGCTTTGCCCGGCGTGAAAGAGATCGAGCCGGGGCAGTTGGATCAGCTGGGGTACAACCCTTCGCTGGGCGGGCTGAACCTGAACTTTAACCGCGTCTTTTTTGAATGGGCGCTAAGCGGAGCTGATTACACCCTTAGCTTGGATGCCCGGAGTGAGACCTTGCGTCCGGTGGTCACGACGGCCCGGATGCAGATCGTCGATCGCAGCGTGCCGGTCTATTCTTATGCAGAAGGGGCGGGGGTCGACGAGTGGACCGTTGCCAAAGGCGCGCTGGGCAAGGCCGGGTCGCGTTGGCTGCCAGTGCGGTTCCCGGCGCTTTATGCGGGCGATGTGTTCCGCACGCTGGCACAGGACGCGGGAATTGGTTTGCCCGCGGCTGCGGTCGTCGATGACCTTCCGGCGGGCACTCAATTGGCCCTGTTTGAGAGCGTGCCGCTTGCACAGATGTTGCGCGATATGCTGCTGTATTCCACTAACCTGACCGCAGAGGCGGTCGGCATGACAGCTACGGCCAAGCGGGTTGGCACGGCGCGGGCGATGCGCACCTCTGCCATGACAATGGCGCAGTGGCTGAAGGCGCGGGCCGGATTGACGCTGCATCTGGCGGATCATTCTGGGCTGAGTGACGAAAACCGCGTGTCAGCGCTGGACATGGTCCGGCTTCTGAATGCCGACTTGGTGCAGGCGCAGTTGCAACCCTTGATGAAATCGATCGCGATGGTTGATGACAATCGCCGCGCGATTAAGGACTTTCCTGCGAGCGTGCGGGCAAAGACAGGGACCTTGAACTTTGTCAGCACGCTGGCCGGGTATCTGGACACGGATACGGGGCGCAAATTGAGCTTTGCGATATTCGCCTATGACCCAGAAGCGCGGACGGCGTCGCTGTCTTCGCAGGATGAACAGCCGCGCGGGGCTTCGGGGTTTAACGGCAAGGCCAAGGGATTGCAGCAGGATTTGTTGCAACGCTGGGCCGGGCTGGGGCGCATCAGCGGATAGCAAAAGGGCGCAGCGATAAGCCGCGCCCCGAATTTTGCGATGTGTCGCTGGATCAGACCCGGACGGATGATCCGCGTGGCCCGGCCACCATCCAGATCAAGAAGCCGAGGATCGGCAGGATCAGGATGGCGAGGGTCCAGACGATCTTGGACAAGGTCGTCGTGCCGGAGGTCAGTACCTGGTAGATCGCATAAAGGTCGGCGATCAGGACGATGAGACCGAAGAGGCCAAATTCCATGGGGTGTTCCTTTCGAGGCAATCATCAATTGCAATGACAACCGGGCGGGGGCACCGAAAGTTCCCTAATGGTTAAAGCGTCATGTGCCGCGCGCGGGCACCGCGCTCGATCGCTGCGGCGTGCAGGCGGTCGATTTCCAGCTCGTCACGGATTTCTTCGAGCATCCGCGCCTCTGTTTCGCCAATCTTGCCATCGGCGGCTGCGACGTCGCAGGACAGGGCGTAAGCGGTTTCGAACAGGCGTTCGGGCAGGGTGTCGCGGATCAGGCCAAAAAGCGCCTCTAGCCCGTCGTCTTGGTCCAGCAGGTCCATGACCATGCTGGTCACGCGGGGCAGGCGGTCGGCATCATAGTCAGAGAAGACCGGCAAGTTGTTGATGGTCGAGTTGATCTTGATCAGCTCGGACGTGCGCATGTTTCCGTCGGCGGCTGATACGGTGATCATCAAGGCCGCGAGTGCGTCCTGTGCCGTCATTGAATCGGTGACCATATGCCGTGTCCTTTTATGTCTTGAACGTCCCATTTATTGACGCCCCCCTGCTGTCGCAATAGGGATGCGCAATATTCGGCCAATGGGGGCCGTATACCATGAAGCGAGTGAAAACATGAGCACATTGCGTGACGCTGCGATGACATCGAAGGCCTGGCCATTCGAAGAGGCGCGCCGGGTGCTGAAGCGCTACGAGAAAAAGCCCCCTGAAAGCGGATATGTCCTGTTCGAGACCGGCTATGGCCCGTCGGGCCTGCCGCACATCGGCACCTTTGGTGAGGTCGGCCGCACGACGATGGTACGCCGCGCTTTCGAGATCATCAGCGATATTCCGACGAGGCTGCTGTGCTTTTCTGACGACATGGACGGAATGCGCAAGATCCCCGGTAATGTGCCCGATCCGTCGGCGCTGGAGCCTTTCATACAGCGGCCGTTGACGTCTGTGCCCGATCCTTTTGGAACGCACGGCAGCTTTGGCGCGCATATGAATGCACGGTTGCAAAACTTCCTTGCTACCTTTGGGTTTGAATACGAATTCGCCAGCGCGACGGAGTATTATCAGAGTGGCAAGATGGACGCGATCCTGCTGCGGGCGGCGGAACGCTATGACGACATCATGGCGATCATGCTTAAATCCCTGCGCGAGGAGCGACGGGCGACTTATTCGTGCTTCCTGCCGATCAGCCCGACGACCGGGCGGGTGCTGTATGTGCCGATGAAGAACGTCACCAAGGACGGCATGATCACCTTTGACGACGAGGACGGCACAGAGCACACCATTAGCGTGACAGGTGGCAACTGCAAGCTGCAGTGGAAGCCGGACTTTGGTGCGCGCTGGGCCGCGCTGGGCGTCGATTTCGAGATGTATGGCAAGGATCATGCCACGAACACGACGATTTATGACGGAATCTGCCGCGTGCTCGGCGGGCGTCCGCCTGAGCATTTCACGTATGAGTTGTTTCTGGATGCCGATGGG
>CAWUXN010000174.1:0-5843 GCA_963926415.1 uncultured Loktanella sp. | reverse complement strand
CCGCCGCGCTGCGTCGCGCCGCGCCCGACGATCACGCCGTCACGAACAATGACACAACCGACAGCGGGATTGGGCCATACCTGCCCCATCCCGCGCAGCCCTAGACGCAGCGCGATCGCCATAAAGCGGCGGTCAGCCGCGGCGGTCATGCGTCTGGTTTGGTATTTGGGCGCAGATCGTTCATGAACTTCTCAAAATCATCTGCAGCCTGAAAGTTCTTATAAACACTTGCAAATCTCACATAAGCGACCGTGTCTATCCGCGCGAGGCTTTCCATCACGATCTCTCCGATCGTGCCGGAAGGGATATCCGTCTCGCCCATACTTTCCAGCCGGCGCACGATACCGCTGATCATCTGGTCCATGCGCTCTGGCTCGACCGGGCGTTTCTGCAAGGCGATCCGGATCGAGCGTGCCAGCTTATCGCGATCAAATTCCTCGCGCTTGCCATTCGCCTTTATCACGACCAGATCGCGCAACTGCACGCGCTCATATGTTGTAAATCGACCACCGCATGCAGGGCAGAACCGCCGCCGCCGGATAGCAACATGATCCTCGGCTGGCCGGGAATCCTTGACCTGTGTATCGACATTTCCGCAAAAGGGGCACCGCATAGCCAGTCCTTATGTTCTGTCCGCCTCTTGGGGTTTGCCCCAAGTTATCCACACTGACTATAGCGGCAGCCCCAGTCTTTGGGTAGGGGCCAGAATCACCCCCCGCATCTGGAGCGCGCGTGTGAGTCTTTTCTGCACATTACTGCAGGTGGGCGACGACCTCTCGTTGCTTGGGGGCGTCGCGATGTTCGAACAAATAGATGCCCTGCCATGTCCCCAGTGCCAATCGCCCGGCCGTGACGGGAATGTTGATCGATACCGGCAGAAGCGCCGTCTTGATATGGGCAGGCATGTCGTCGGGCCCCTCATAGGTATGGGTCAGATAGGACATCGCGGGGTCCGTCGCCTAAGGCACCAGCCGCGCGAAAAGGCGCGCAGATCCTTCCGCACCTCTGGGTCAGCGTTTTCCTGAATCAGCAGGCTGGCCGAGGTGTGGCGCACAAACAGCGTGAGAAAACCGGTTCTCTGCACCCAAGCCGCAACATGGTCTGTCATCTCGTACAGCCCCTGACTTTGGTCGAAATCGTGAAAACCGTCTGCATCAGTGAACCTCTGACGCCGCTGCGCGTTGGGCCAGTAAGACATAGCATAAGGAGCCTGACATGGCCGGCAAGACACTCTTCATCACCGGAGCCTCGAGCGGGATCGGGGCCGCCACCGCGCGCAAGGCCGTCGCCGCAGGCTGGAACGTGGGGCTGTTCGCCCGTTCGCAGGACAAGCTGACGGATCTGGTCGCCGATCTGGGCGACAACGCCATTGCGCTGCCCGGCGACGCGACCAGCTTTGACGATCAGGCCCGGGCGCTGAAATCGCTCGCTGATCACTACGGCGACGTGCACGCCGCTTTTGCCAATGCCGGGCGCGGCACGTCCAACGGCGGGGCCGAGGGAGGCAATATCGAAGACTGGCAGGGCATGGTTGATCTGAACATCATGGGCCTGCTGAAAACAGTCAAAGCCGCCCTGCCCCATCTAAAGCAAACCCGGGGCCACATGATAATGACCGGCTCTGCTGCCGGGCGCGCGCATATTTCAGGGTCGGTTTATGGGGCCACGAAATGGTTTGTGCACGGCTATGCCGGCAATCTGGCAGAGGAAATGAGGACTTGGGGTGGGCGCTGCACCGTAGTTGCGCCCGGCATGGTCAATACTGCCTTCTTTGACGAGCCCAAGCCCGACAAACTGCAGCCAGCCGATGTGGCAGAGGCGGTAATGCTGGCGCTCAACGCCTCGCAGGTCAACGACGTACGAGAGGTCTTTTTGATGCCGCGCGGCTGATGCCTGGGACCACTCCAATTTTTCGCCAAAAAATTGGCCTTCGCGTCGGGCGGTGATCATCATTTAGTGATCACCGCCCGTTTTTGCTTTGGCTGTCGCAATTCGGGGCTAAATTGCCAGCATCCACCCGCCACATCAAAGGATGCGACATGACCCGACTGACCGCCAAGGATTTTGACCCCAAACTGCTCGAACTTTACGACTTCTACGCACACGGCATGATCACCAAGCGCCAGTTTCTGGACGGTGCCACCAAATTCGCCGTCGGCGGCATGACGGCAGTGGGCATCCTTGGCCTGATGGCCCCTAATTATGCCTTGGCCGAACAGGTGTCCTTCAACGATCCGGACATCACGCCGGAATATATCACCTACCCCTCGCCCAACGGGCATGGCGAAGTGCGCGGCTATCTGGTGCGTCCCGCGAATGCGACCGGTCCCCTGCCCGCCATCGTTGTCGTGCACGAAAACCGCGGCCTGAACCCGTATATCGAGGATGTCGCACGCCGTCTGGCCAAGGCAGGCTTCATAGCGATTGCGCCTGACGGCCTCAGCTCTGTTGGCGGCTATCCAGGCAATGACACCGAAGGGCGCGATCTGCAGCAAACCGTCGATCCGACGAAACTGATGAACGATTTCTTTTCCGCCGTCGAATTCATGATGACCCACGAAGGCTCAACCGGGGCCGTTGGCATCACGGGCTTTTGCTATGGCGGCGGTGTCGCCAATGCCGCCGCCGTAGCCTATCCAGAGTTAAGGGCCGCCGTCCCCTACTATGGCCGCCAGCCAGATGCGGCGGACGTGCCGCAGATCGAAGCTGCCTTGCTGATCCACTACGCCGGACTGGATGAACGGGTCAACGAAGGCTGGCCCGCGTATCAGGCGGCAATGGATGCAGCGGGCACGAATTACGAGGCGTTCATTTATCCGGATGTGAATCACGGTTTCCACAACGATAGTACGCCTCGCTTTGACGAGGCGGCGGCGGACCTGTCGTGGGAGCGGACGCTGGCACATTTCAAGCAATATCTAGCCTGATGTCCTTGCAAACGTTTGGCAGTCAATCGCCAGACACCCCGTCCGCCACATGACAAAAAAATGTGGCGGACAAGCTGTTGTTGGTAAAAGGGAAAAGGATTGAACCGATCACCATTATCCGCGTAACCAAAATTTCTGCCACATCGCCCGACAGTTTTGACGATGCCGTCAAGCGCGGTGTGGCGAGTGCAACTAAGACTTAGAAAAACGTGACCTCTGCATGGGTCAAGGAACAAAGCGTCCGCGTCGAGAACGACACGATCAAGAATTATCAGGTGAACCTGATGTTAACCTTCGTGTTGAACGACGGTCACAGCGACGATTTTGCCTGATCAAGACTACAAAAAAGGCCCGTCATTTACGGGTCTTTTCCATAACTGCGATCTTTATGGCCTCGGATTCAACATGTGGGGTGCCGCCTGAACCCCTACAACCCGGGTATCCGACAGTCGTTCATGTCGAGGGACCGAACGGGATCGTTGGCACTACAGGTCTGCTCGCTGATCGGATAACGATCCACCTGTTCGCAAGCCCCAAGTCCGATCAGGACTGCCACGGCTGAAATCCGCAAGATCAATGTCATCAAGAAAATCCTTTTTTCACCATCCTCATGGCGGCATTGGTCTTCATTCTGCCTGAATGGACTCAAGATATTGGGCGAGGGTCAGCACCTTGCCGCGGACATAAGTCTCGGCACCGTAGGGGCCCTGAATGTCGATGACCGACTCCGTAAACTGCCTTCCCCAAACCGGCATAGCGCTACCGTGGCCTCGCACGCCTGTGCGGCCATCGATGACCATGATAACTCTCATCATGGGAAATTCGCCGTCGTTTTCTTTAGTCAGATTAATCAGGCTTGGCACAGGAACGTTCATGTATTTCGCAAGCGGGCCGTCGCCCATCGCGGCCGCATCGTAGCAGGTGGCTCAGGCGGATATGTATTCTGCCTCACCTGCGCCCTGAGCGGACAGCTGACCGCCAACTGTAGCCGCCGCCATCAGGCTAATCAGTCCGATGAAATGTCTGAGTGTTGTCCGTTGCATTAGATCAAATCTCCAAAAGTTAATCAAAAATAATTTGAACCTGATGGTGGCTCGGGGCTATGCTTTCAATTCTGCCCATGCCGAGGCCGTGTGACTTGATTTTGATCAATTGGAACGCAAAAACGACGGCGTGCCATCGGCAGCCGTCGTTCAAGTCGTGCTTTGATTATGCTCGCGGTTACTGGTCGAGGAAGGACCGCAGTTTGCGCGAACGGCTCGGATGCTTCAGCTTGCGCAACGCTTTCGCTTCGATCTGGCGAATACGTTCACGGGTCACGCTGAACTGCTGACCGACTTCTTCAAGCGTGTGGTCGGTGTTCATGCCGATGCCGAAACGCATCCGCAGCACACGTTCTTCACGCGGCGTCAGGGACGCCAGAACGCGGGTCGTGGTTTCTTTCAGGTTTTCCTGAATGGCGGAATCCAGCGGCAAGATCGCGTTCTTGTCTTCGATGAAGTCGCCAAGCTGGCTGTCTTCCTCGTCGCCGATCGGCGTTTCCAGCGAAATCGGTTCCTTGGCGATCTTCATCACCTTGCGGACCTTTTCCAGCGGCATCTGCAGCTTTTCAGCCAGCTCTTCCGGTGTCGGTTCGCGACCAATTTCGTGCAGCATCTGACGGCCCGTGCGGACCAGCTTGTTGATCGTCTCGATCATGTGGACCGGAATCCGGATCGTGCGCGCCTGATCCGCGATGGACCGGGTGATCGCCTGACGGATCCACCACGTCGCATAGGTGCTGAACTTATAGCCGCGACGGTATTCGAACTTGTCCACGGCCTTCATCAGGCCGATGTTGCCTTCCTGAATAAGATCAAGGAATTGCAGGCCGCGGTTCGTGTACTTTTTCGCGATGGAAATCACGAGGCGCAGGTTCGCCTCGACCATTTCCTTCTTGGCCTGCCGGGCTTCTTTTTCGCCCTTCTGGACCTGCTGCACGATGCGGCGGAATTCGGTAATGTCGACGCCGACGTATTGGCCGACCTGGGCCATGTCGCCGCGCAATTCTTCGATCTTGTCGGTGGACCGCTCGATCAGCGCCTGCCAGCCTTTTCCAGCCTTTTCGCCGATCTCGATCAGCCAGTTCGGGTCGAGTTCACGGCCTCGATAAGCGTCAATGAATTCGCGGCGGTTGATCCGGGCCTGATCAGCCAATTTCACCATGGCAGAGTCGATCTGCATGATGCGGCGGTTGATGCCGTAAAGCTGGTCGATCAGTGCTTCGATCCGATTGTTATGCAGGTGCAACGAGTTCACGCGTTCCACGATTTCCGAACGCAGCGACTGATAGGTCGCCTCTTCGTTTGTGGAAAAGCTACTGTCTTCGTTCAACGTCGCGGACATCCGCGCGTCTTGCATTTCAGACAATTTACCAAAGTCGCTGGCGATGATTTCCAGCGTTTCCAGCACGCGCGGCTTCAGCGCGGCCTCCATGGCTGCAAGGCTCATGTTAGCCTGCTCGTCGTCGTCCTCGTCGTCGTCCTTGGTGATGGGGTTGCCGTCGGCGTCCAACTCGGACTTGCTGTCATCGTCTTTGGATGACGTGTCGGTTCCGGGGGTAACGACGGGTACTTCTCCGTCGTCTTCGCCCAGTTGATTGCCGAACGTCGTTTCAAGGTCGATGACGTCGCGCAGCAAAATGTCTTCGGTCAGAAGTTCGTCGCGCCAGATCGTGATGGCCTGAAAGGTCAGCGGGCTTTCGCACAGCCCGAGGATCATCGTGTTGCGGCCAGCCTCAATCCGCTTTGCGATCGCGATCTCGCCTTCACGCGACAGCAGCTCTACGCTGCCCATTTCGCGCAGGTACATCCGTACTGGGTCGTCGGTGCGGTCCAGCTTTTCCGCTTCGGCCCCGCCAAGGGTCACATCGCGGCC
>CAWUXN010000173.1:0-2920 GCA_963926415.1 uncultured Loktanella sp. | reverse complement strand
GTTGCCGTTCGGGTCCTTCAGATAATGGTCCTCGTTGGTCGTGCCCCAGATCACGCACTGGCGCGGCAGGCTGGCGACGTTCTGGGCGTAGACCATCCGGACGTCGTCGTGCTGTCGACGCATGAAAATCTTGGCTTCGTTGTAGTCCGACTTCGACAGGGACCCCAGTTCTGGCAGTTCCAAGGCCCACTTGCCTGCGGTCTGCTCTGCGGTCTTCTGGCGGCTGCTCAGATCGGCATCCAGTTCGCCAAAATATTCCTCGCCGTAGAGTATCTTGATTAGGGTCGACTTGCCGATGCCAGTCAGGCCCTGAAGGATCAGGGCGTAGTCGAATTTGCACCCGGGCGTCTCGACCCGGGCGATGCTGGCAATCATCATCATCCGGAACGTCATCGCGGTGTAGGCGCTCTGCTCGGTGCCGAGGATGCGCTGCAGAAAGGTGCTGATCCGGTCCTCGCAGTCCCAGCCCTTCTTGCGCCAGCCGTCGACCATGTCCCTGATCGGGTGGTAGGCGTTCGCCCGGGCGGCCATGTTCACGGCGTCTTTCAGATCGGTCTTGGCGACCTTGGTCCCATAGCCCGGCAGACCCGGCCCGGCAGGGCCTTCGATGATCGCCCGGATCGTGATGTCGTTGTAGTCCTGCCAGTCATCGCCGTGGTCCTTGTTGCGGACGGCCACGGGAGGGATGCGCTTGCTGCGCGTCTTGATGTCGAACGGAGAGACCAGAACGATCCGCGTAACGGGGCCGTTTGCTACAAGCAGCATAGAGGCCGTGAGGGCGGCATGCCTCGAAGGCGCTGGCATAGGCATAATGACCTATTGGGATGTCTGGCAGTGTCTCGAAAATGGCAGCCTCGAACGGATTGAACTGTCGGATGTAACGCTGCGCGACCTCGGCATATGGGCGGTCTACCCCACCCGCCAGCAGCTTCCGAAACGGATCCGAGCGTTGATAAATCAGCTCAAGGCACTATTTGTCGCTTTGCAAATACCGTAGCGCCGCAATGATGTTATTAGAACAAAAAAATGCTAAGCAGCATATCGCCTCGGCGTTCTTGCTGGCCGTGTGACAACGTAAATTCCGGCCACCATCGGGCCGAAGCCCGCTCCCATTCAAGGAAAAAGCCGTGACTACTGAGCAAGTGAAAGTCTATGTCTGGACCGATTTCGTTTGCCCCTATTGCCTGATTGGCGAAAGCACGATCCATGCGGCGGTCGAGGCCGAGGGTGCCGCGCTGGTATGGCTGCCGTTCGAGTTGCGCCCACATCCGACCCCGACGCTGCACCCCGAAGATGACTATCTGCAGACGACTTGGAAGAAGAGTGTCTACCCAACGGCGAAAAGGCTTGGTTTAGACATCCGCCTGCCTACAATCTCACCGCAGCCCTATACGCGGACAGCCTTCATCGGGATGCAATGGGCAGCCGATCAGGGCAAAGCGAACACCTATGTCGAAGCCGTCCTGCGATCCTTCTTCCAAGAAAATCGAGACATTGGTGACGTCGCGGTCCTGAAGCAGATCGTTGGCAGTCTCGGTCTTGATGCGGACGATTTTGAAGTGGCGCTGGTTCAGTCGGAATATGCTCGCCGCCACGACGCGGCGCTGGCCCTAGCCCGGAACGTTGGGGTGCAGGCCGTGCCGTCGGTGCTGATCGGAGAACACCTCACATCTGGAATGCGAGATGTGGGTAGCCTGCGTGCCATGATCCGCGCGGCGACGTTAAACCTGTTATAGGTCTGGCCATGATCTTGCCCGCGCGATGCGGGGGGCTGCTTCGTCCGCTCAGTTGCCATTCGTATAAAGCACCGCGAACGACCGATTTCCGCCCATATTGCAGAGGTAGCTTTCGGCGTTCGCCTCAAGCATTAGTCACCTGAACCCTTGGCACCGTCCCACCTAGATTTTGAAACGCCTACTGACAGCATGAGAAGACAACACATTGAAGCTCGCGTCAGTGCTCCAGTTTTGGATAGCCCACCCGCCCCTCATGCCGCCTGCCTTAGTTTACGCTGTGCCGTTTTATCAGCAGACCAACCATCCTGCGCTACGCCCGACCCTATAACAAACCAATGCGGGAAGGACCCAAGCTGCAGATTCACCCTAAATCCATTACAAGCAGTCTCGGAAAACCGGCACCTATTGTCAGCGGAAGCCAACAGGGTTGCTGCGCAGGCATTTCGACATGACCGACTTCCTCAGCTCCCAAATTTGCCCATCACACTCTAAACAACAAAAGTCTGGTTCGAACCCATTCTTCTGGATGCTGCACAGCACACATGTTGCCTCGAAGGGCGGGAACCAGACCTTCGCTGCGGCTGCACATCCTTTCCCATCATACAGCGAAAGCTGACATTCGCGAGATCGCGCGGCAGACGGGCGTGTCTCGCAACACGATCAAGAAGTATTTGCGGGAGGGGATTGTTGAACCTGCGTTTCAGGTGCCAGATCGTCCCAGCAAGCTGGACCCTTATGCCAAGCATCTTACAGCATGGCTGACGACCGATCAGCGCAAATCACGCAAGGAACGTCGAATGGCGAAGCTAATGCACGCCGATCTGGTGAAGCTTGGATATGACGGTTCTTACGAGCGTGTTGCGGCCTTTGTGCGGGAATGGAAGAGTGAACGGCAGCGTGCGCATCACACGACTGATCGCGGGACTTTCGTGCCGCTGGTGTTCGCGCCAGGCGAGGCTTTTCAGTTCGATTGAAGCGAGGACTGGGCCTATGTCGGCGGCGAGCGCATCAAGCTTCAGGTTGCCCATACCAAGCTGTCACACAGCCGCGCGTTTCTGGTGCGGGCCTATCTACTGCAAACACATGAGATGCTGTTTGATGCCTACTGGCATGGATTCCGCGTCTTTGAAGGCGTCCCTGGGCGCGGCATCTATAGGCATCTTACAACAACTGGCTGACAGCAA
>CAWUXN010000172.1:0-2650 GCA_963926415.1 uncultured Loktanella sp. | reverse complement strand
GTCGCGCACCCCACCGAAGCGGCCATTCGTGCTGAGCTCATCATTTTGTCGGCTCAATCGTCGGTCGCCTGAAGTGACGGAGATTTTTACCCAGCTTTATAAGAACAAGGGGGCGTCGAGGCCAACCAGGCACTGTTAGGGGAACTCTTCTTGAGGCGGGCAGGGCGACCAGCTAGCCGGTCTGGATCACAGAACGTTTCCCCTTTCGTTACTTCAAGACGAGCCCCGAGATCATCCGCCTAGCTGTTATGATGTATGTGCGGTTTCCGCTCTCTCTGGGGAATGTGGAAGATCTTCTGCATGAACGCGGCATCGACATCAACCATGAGACGGTTCGGTTTTGGTGGAACAGATTTGGCCCGATGTTTGCCGCTGAGATCCGCCGCAGGCGGGTTGACCGAATTCGGTCTGGGACACATTGGCAATGGCATCTGGATGAGGTGTTCGTAAAGTTCAACGGAGAGACGCTTTATCTTTGGCGGGCCGTGGATCACGAGGGGGAAATCCTGGAAAGCTTTGTTACGAAGCGCCGTAATCGCAAGGCAGCCTTGAAATTACTCATGAAAATCATGAAACGCGATGGTCCCCACATATCTTCGTCACCGACAAGCTACGTTCCTACGGCGCGACGATTAAGGAGATCGGCAACGTAGACAAACAGGAAACCGGACGTTGGCTCAACAATCGAGCCGAGAACTCTCACCCGCCATTTAGACGAAGAGAGCGGGCCATGCTTCGCTTTAGGTGGATGCGAACTTTACAGAAATTTGTCGCCGTCCATGCCTCAGCCCACAACCATTTCAACGCGGAGCGCCACCTCTCTCGGCGATCAAATTTCAAGCTGAACCGCGCCGCCGCTCTGGACGAGTGGCGCGGTCTCTGTGCAGCCTAACAGATCGAGGTTTCCAGGAGACTGAGACTGGTTCGCATTCGTCTGACAGCACCCGCACTCTTCAAGAGGGTGGCACAGAGAGCCCTGAATACTGGTTGGGTTCAGTCAGCAGTTCCCTGTAACATAAGTGCTTTTTCCATCATCATGTGGACGCCTTTGCAACCATTGACAGTCTGCGTGATCCGGAGATCGCCAGCTAGGCTGCACAGCATATAGGCCTGCGCTCGGGTGATATGGGCCCGCGCCGACACGAGCGCGATCATGTCCCGCAACGCCATTTCGGCACATCGGTCGAGATCGGGATCCATGCCCATCGTGATGACATGAGTGGACGTTTCCGCTTGCGGATAGTTCAGCTTGAGATCGCGCCTCAAGGTCATTCGAAAGCGCCCGGTAAGGGCTGTCTCAATGGCGGTGATGCAAACTTCGCCGTCGCCCTGCGCGCCATGGCCGTCACCGCAGGAAAACAGCGCGCCGTCGGCGTGGATGGGCAGGTAAAGCGTGGTGCCCGCAACCAGTTCCTTGTTGTCGATGTTGCCGCCGTGCTTGCGTGGTTCGATAGTGGAAATCCGGCCCCAATTCGGCGGCGGTGCCACGCCCATGACGCCAAAGAATGGTGCTAGTTTAAGGTCCAGGCCCCAAGGCATCCGGGCGGTGCCACGTGCGGCGTCCAGCGGCAGGATCGTCAGGTGGGATTCTTCAAAGTCGTAGGGCAAGGTACCCGCCAGCGGGCGGATCACGTTGTAACCCCAGTCCTGCCGCAACTGAACGTCAAGGATGTCGACCTGCAACACATCACCGGGCACCGCCCCTTCGATTGCAACTGGTCCGGTCAGGATGTGACCGCGCATTGTCTCACCCTTCTCGTGGATCGCCAGCAGTTCCGGTGGCACATAGTATCCGTCGCCCGGCAGCACCTGCGGGCCGCCGGATACAGTATGGATCGTCACCTCCTCCCCGCTTTGGATAGTCAAAGCGGGCGGCAGCGTTGCGTCGAAAAAGCCCCAGTGGCAAGTGTCCGGGCTGGCATTCAGGATCGTCATGCTGGCAACCTCTGTTCGGCCAGTTCCACCCAATAGGACGCGCCCACCGGAATGATCGCGTCGTTGAAGTCGTATTCCGGGTGGTGGAGCCCTTTGCTCGGCCCGTTGCCGATCTGGATATAGGCCCCGACGCATGTGTCCAGCATATAGGCGAAATCCTCGCCGCCGGTGGTGCGCGGCGCGTCGGTGTTGCAGGCCCCCGCCACGGCCTGTGCGGCGGCGGCGGCGAAATCGGTCTCTTCCGCGTGGTTCGACATCACCGGATAGCCGTCCTCGGGCCAGTCGACGGCGGCGCTGGCACCGTAGGTCTCTGCTGTCAGCGCAGCGATGGATTTGAGCCGCGCTTCAATGTTCTTGCGCACCGCAGCGTCGAAGGTCCGGACCGTGCCGCGCAGGGTGACGGTTTCGGGAATCACGTTGAAGGCCTCGGATTCTGTGCGGAAAGACGTGACCGTGACCACCGCTGCCTGTTGCGGATCGGTATTGCGCGCGACGATCTGTTGCAGGTTCATCACCAGCGCCGCACCTGCCAGTGTCGTGTCGATGCAGTTGTTGGGCCGAGCGGCATGACCACCCTTGCCGGTCAACGTGATCTCGAACAAATCCACTGCGGCATAGAAAGGGCCTGGACGGATCGCGAACGCCCCTTCCGGCAGTAGCGGCGAGTTGTGCATGCCGTAGATTTTCGAGATGCCGAAGCGGTCGATCAAACCGT
>CAWUXN010000171.1:0-7095 GCA_963926415.1 uncultured Loktanella sp. | reverse complement strand
CACCGCAGTGGTTGCCTTTGTGTTTTATACGCTGGCCTTGCCGGAACAATCCGGCTCGGTTTTCACTTGGCTGTTCAGCACGGTGACAAAGGGCTTTGACTGGTTCTTTGTGACCGCGGCGAACATCTTTGTGTTGTTCTGCTTGTTCCTGATCGTCTCGCCCTTGGGCAAGGTGCGTCTGGGCGGCAAGGATGCGACGGCGGACTACACCTATATTGGGTGGTTCTCGATGCTATTCGCGGCGGGCATGGGCATCGGCCTGATGTTCTATGGCGTGTCCGAACCGTTGTCGCACTTCTCCAGTTCGCTGGGTGGCACGACGGTCGAAAACGGCGTGCGCACGGACTGGGCACCGCTTGGGGCCGCAGCAGGCGATCAGGCAGAGGCGATGCGCCTTGGCATGGCGGCGACGATCTTTCACTGGGGTCTGCACCCCTGGGCGATCTATGCGGTTGTCGGTCTGGCGCTGGCGCTGTTCAGCTATAACAAAGGCCTGCCGCTAACGATGCGGTCAGCCTTTTATCCACTACTGGGGGAGCGTATCTGGGGCTGGCCGGGTCATCTCATCGACATTCTAGCGGTTTTTGCGACGCTTTTTGGTCTTGCCACATCGCTTGGCTTTGGCGCGACGCAAGCGAATGCCGGTTTGAACGAGGTCTTTGGCCTCCCTATTGGCAGCACTACAGAGGTTCTGCTGATCTCTGGCATCACGGCAATCGCTCTGATTTCTGTGCTTCGTGGTCTTGATGGCGGGGTCAAGATCCTGTCGGAAATCAACATGGGCCTTGCCTTTCTGCTGCTGTTCTTTGTGCTGTTGGTCGGTCCGACCCTGACGATCCTAGGTATCTTCGGCATCAGCTTGATCAGCTATTTCGAATACCTGCCGCAGCTTGCCAACCCGATCGGGCGTGATGACACCAACTTCATGCAAGGCTGGACGTCCTTCTATTGGGCGTGGTGGATCAGCTGGTCACCCTTCGTCGGCATGTTCATCGCCCGCGTCAGCCGCGGTCGCACGGTGCGCGAATTCATCACCTGCGTTCTTGTGATCCCGTCGGTGGTTTGCGTCCTGTGGATGTCGATCTTCGGCGGCATTGCGATCCATCAGGTCGTACAAGAAGGCTATACCGCCGCGCAGGATGCGGACCTGCCGCTGCAGCTGTTCAAGATGCTGGACAACCTGCCGCTGACCACGATCACATCGCTGATCGGCGTCGTGCTGGTCATCGTTTTCTTCGTCACTTCGTCGGACTCCGGCTCGCTTGTGATCGACACGATCACGGCTGGCGGCAAGGTTGATGCTCCGGTGCCGCAGCGCGTGTTCTGGTGCATCTTCGAGGGCGCAGTCGCCATTGTGCTGCTGTTGTCGGCAGGCGGCCTTGGGTCGTTGCAATCTATGGTGATTTCCACTGGCTTGCCCTTCACTGTGGTGCTGCTGGTGATGTGCATCGCGATCTATCGCGGCTTGAAATCCGAACGCGCGAACACATAAAAGCGCAACAGGCGGGCTGTTTTTTGCAGCCCGCCTGTTGATACCGCGGTGCGCCCGGTTAAGTTCGGGACATGATTGACAAAACACCCATCATCCTGTGGTTCCGGCGCGACCTGCGCCTTGGCGATCACCCTGCACTGACCGAAGCCTGCAATAGCGGCCGCCCGGTCGTTCCCCTTTTTATCAACGACGAGGTTGTCGCAGGGCAGGGAGCCGCACCCCGCTTTCGCCTTGGGCTGTCGGTCGCGTCTCTGCGCGATTCTTTGGCGGACAAAGGATCGCGTCTGATCCTGCGCCGGGGCGATGCCCTGACCGTGCTGCGCGACGTGATCCGCGAAACGGGAGCCGGTGCCGTCTATTGGTCCCGCCTTTACGACCCCATCAGCAAGACCCGTGATATCGCCGTCAAGACGGGGATGAAAGGTGACTGCATCGACGCCGTCAGCTTTCGCGGTCATCTGCTGTTTGAGCCGTGGAACGTCGAGACGAAGACGGGCGGCTTTTACAAAGTCTACACGCCCTTGTGGAAATCTGTGCGCGGGCGTGAGCTGCCTGACATCTTGCCCACTCCGGGCCAAATCCCCGCGCCGGAGAGCTGGCCCGCCAGCGATGTGCTGGATGATTGGGCTATGGGGGCCGACATGCAGCGCGGCCATGACGTTGTACTTCCGCATTGCACCGTCGGGGAGTGCGCCGCCAGCCGCCGGCTGGAGGCCTTCATTGCGCACCGCGTGGTTGATTACATAGCTGCGCGCGATATTCCGGGGGTGAAGGGCACCTCTGGTTTGTCGGAGAACATTACCTATGGCGAAATTAGTCCACTGGCCTGCTGGCGCGCCGGTTGGCGCGCGCTGCATGACGGCAAGAGCGACGCAGAGGTGTTCCTGAAAGAGCTTGTCTGGCGCGAGTTCGCCTACCACCTTGTCCACCATACCCCCCGCATCACCACCGCCAACTGGCGCGAGGATTGGGACGCTTTCCCGTGGAACACGGACGAGTGGCTAGCCGAGGTGAAGGCATGGAAGCAAGGCCGCACCGGTATACGTTTTGTTGATGCCGCGATGCGCGAATTGCAGGTCACGGGTACCATGCACAACCGCGGCCGGATGATCGTCGCCAGCTACCTGACCAAGCACCTGATGTGTCATTGGAAGATCGGGCTGGACTGGTTCGAAGATCAGTTGATTGACTGGGATCCCGCGTCAAATGCCATGGGCTGGCAGTGGTCCGCAGGCTCTGGCCCCGATGCGACACCCTATTTCCGGGTGTTCAATCCGGTCACGCAGTTGGATAAATTCGACAAAAAACGCGACTACGCCAAGGCGTGGCTGGCAGAGGATTACAAAGCCCCTTCAAAAACAGCGCTATCATTCTATGATGCGATCCCGTTGCACTGGAATATGCAGCCAACGGATTGCTATCCGGACCCCATCGTCAGCGCCGAAGACGGCCGCAAGGCGGCGCTTGCCGCCTATAAGGACCGCGAATTTTAGGACGCAAGGCGGGCCTGACGGAAGGAAATTAGCCTATTGCGCTCTGCGTCCCACAGGTCAAGCGAGGCGCACTTGAGGCTTTCGCGGATTGTCATGCGGCTGACTTCGACCAGTTCCTTGTGATCGCGCAACACGTCGGTCAAGCGATAAAATGGGATACGGCTGTACAAGTGGTGCACATGGTGGATGCCGATATTGGCCGTCATCCAGCGCAGCACCTTCGGCAGGTCGTAGTGCGAACTGCCGTGCAGCGCTGCCTCGTGCAATTGCCAGTCGGTGTCATGCTCCCACATCGTCGTCTCGAACTGGTGCTGGACATAGAACAGCCAGACCCCCGCGGATGCGGCGACCAGTACCGGCGGAACGAAGACAAAGGCAACAGCCTGCCAGCCGCCAAAGTAAGTGATCAGCGCGATCCCAACAGCCAGCACGAGATTCGTGACCATCGCGGAAATCCAGTAAGCCCGGCCCGCGGTCATCAAACCCAGCGGTACGCGGTTTTGCACAAAGAACAGATAGGTCGGGCCCAGTCCGAACATCACCACCGGGTTACGGTACAGGCGGTACATAAAGGCCTTGAACGGCGGCAGCGCGTTATATTCCGTCAGCGTCAGGGTGTACACGTCTCCAATGCCGCGCCGGTCCAGATTACCCGCATGCGAATGGTGCAGCGCATGGGTGCGGCGCCAGACATCATAAGGGGTCAGCGTGACGATCCCGAGAACGCGGCCAGCCCAATCGCTGAGGTGACGGTTGTTAAAGAATGATCCATGACCGCAATCATGCTGAATCGCAAACAGGCGCACCACAAAGCCGCCGTTCACAATGCCGATGGCAATCGCGAGCATCCAACTGACCTGCACGGCATACCACGCGGCAACCCACAGGCCGACAAAGCCGACCACCGTGACGCCCAGTTCAAACAGGCTCCGCTTGATGTCGGGATCGCGATAGGCCGCAAGAATGCGTACCCAGTCACGCGCGGCAGGATTGTCGGGCGGCAGGTGGGTCGTCGATGGCATTCTGGCATGAGTCCTTTGCAGGTGATTTGCATGCGATAAACGAGATCTAGTTATTAACAAGTAAATTCGACAACATCTGGCGGATGAAAGGCAATGCGCGGCACCCTGTCGCGGGCAAGGCTCAACTTTTTTGCCTCTGGCACGTGACATAACCGTGCAACATCCTAAAGTCACAAGGATGGGCGCGCGTAAAGCGGCGGAATCGACAGACAGGACGATACATGATTTTGACGACCACTGACGGCCAGGCCGGTCTGCCACGTTACTTTGCCTCGGTTTTCAAGATGATGGGCGCCCTGAAACGGGGGCAGATCGACGTGATTCTGCCCGATGGCCGCCACTTCCGGTCCGAAGGCGCGGACTCCGGTCATGTCGCTCAAATAACAGTACATAATGCGGATCTGTTCGCGCGGATCGTGCGCGAAGGGGACCTCGGGTTTTGCGACGCCTATCTTGATGACTGGTGGTCCACACCTGATCTGATGGCCTTTATGGACCTGATTCATGACGACGCTGAAGAACTGTACGATGGCTTTCCGGGCCAGTATCTTGTGCGAACTTTCGAGCGTATCCGCTTCTGGTTGCAGAGTAATTCCAAAAAGCAGGCCCGCAAGAATATCGAATACCACTATGATCTTGGTAACGATTTCTATGGCCTTTGGCTGGACGAGACGATGACCTATTCATCAGCCCTTTTTGAAAGCGGGCAGGACAGTCTAGAATGCGCTCAGACAGCCAAATATGCCTCTATGGTGGATCAAATGGGCGTGCAGCACGGCGATCATGTGCTGGAAATCGGCTGCGGCTGGGGCGGTTTTGCTGAATACGCTGCAGCCGAACGCGGCTTGCGTCTAACATGTCTGACGATCAGCAAGGAACAATTCAACTACGCCGTAGATCGCATTGAAAAGGCGGGGCTTTCGGATAAGGTGACGTTCAAGCTCCAGGACTATCGGGATGAGACTGGCACCTATGACGGCATCGCCAGCATTGAGATGTTCGAGGCAGTCGGCGAGCAATATTGGGCGACCTACTTCAAGACCGTCCGCGAGCGGCTGAAGCCGGGCCGCAAAGCGACGTTGCAGATAATCACCGTCGCTGACCGCCGGTGGGACGTTTACAAACGCGGCCCTGATTTCATTCAGAAATACATCTTTCCGGGTGGCATGTTGCCCAGCCCAACCAAGCTGCGAGACGTCATCGGCCGCAGCGGTCTGTCTGTGGTCAAGTCGATCGAATTCGGCCACAGTTATGACCAGACGCTGCGTCGCTGGCACGAAACCTTTAACGTGAAATGGGACAAAGTAGCAGCATTGGGCTTTGATGATCGGTTTCGTCGGATGTGGAACTTTTATCTGACCTCTTGTGCTGCGACCTTTGCCAGTGAAAACTGCGACGTGACACAGATCACGATCACGCGTCCCTTATAAGGGGATCGGAAAGGGACGAACATGCCAACGACCGGACGCCTTGCGGGGGCCGTTTTTTATGCGGCCTTGGGGGTGGTGCTTGCGTTTTTTCTCGTACCGTTTTTTGAAGAGTCCCGATCTCCGCGATACTGGTATCCGCTGTGCGTCATCGTTGGCGTGATGGTCGGCTGGTTCATCGTCGGCTCGCGCAGCGGGCAGGGCACGGGCGCGGCTTTTGGGACAGCGATAACGGGCGCAATTGCGCTGGTATTTTGGGTGCTGTTCCTGCTGTCGGGCTATGACATGATCCAAGTGTCCATGCGCGGCCGCTTCAGTGGCCCAATGGAAGCCGTCATTAACGTTTTCACCTTTATGGTAGACTATGGCAAGATGTTCTATTCTCCGATGAACCTGTTCGTTTGTCTGGGCGGCGGCATCATAGCGGGCCTGCTGACCGACGCTGTTGGATCGCGGTATCGGTAGTGAATATCTTTGTTTACGGCACTTTGCGCGACGAAGCGCTGCGTTTTGCTGTTTCTGGCACCGCGGGTGATGTGACGCCCGCAACGCTGCCCGGCTATGCTGTGCGGCCCGTGCTGGATGATGTTGTGCCGCTGATCGAGGCAGCTGCGAGCGGCGCGGCGCAGGGCTTGTTGTTGCGGGGCCTGACCGCAGGCGAGATTGCGCGTCTGACGCTGTTCGAAGATGCCTATGATTATACGCTGATCGACGTCGAAGTCACCTTGCCGGATGGCGTAACTCTGCCTGCGCAAATGTGGCTGCCGCCCAGCACGATCAAGGCGGCAGACGGTGCGTGGTCGCTGCAGGATTGGCAGCAAAAATTCGGCGATGTAACGGCAACGGCGGCGCGTGCCGTCTTTGCTCAGGACCCGCTGCCGCGCCCGCAGGAACTGCGTTGGCAATGGCCCATGATGCTCAAACGTGCCTGGGCCAGCGCACAGGCGGCGGCGACGGATCGGCCTGCTGCGCTGCGCCGTGTTGCGCGGTCTGGTGACGTGACCGTGACCGAACGCGCCGATCCGCTGGGCCGATTTTTCAAGCTGCAAGGCTTCGACGTGTCGCACCGCCGCTTTGACGAGGGCCATCAGGGCCCGCTGCCGCGCGAGGTTTTCGTAGGTATCGATGCGGTGCTTGTGCTGCCCTATGATCCTGTGCGTGACCGCGTCGTGCTGGTCGAACAGGTCCGCATGGGCGCGCTGGAACGCGGCGATCCGAACCCGTGGATGCTGGAACCCGTCGCGGGCATGATCGACGCGTTTGAGATGCCGGAACAGGCCGCCCTGCGCGAAACCCGCGAAGAGGCCGGGCTCGACGTGACCTTGCGGCATGTGTCGTCGTTTTACCCGTCGCCGGGCAATGCCACGGATTATTTCTATTGTTACATTGGCTTATGTGACATTCCTGATGTGGATCGCTATACTGGGGGGCTGGAGACAGAGCAAGAGGATCTGCGGCTGCATGTCCTGGCGCTGGATGACGCGCTGACCCATGTTCAAAGCGGAGAGATAGCCGCAGGTCCAGGAATCATGCTAATCTATTGGCTGGCTCTTCACCGTGAAGCCCTGCGGCTTGAGTTCACACCCGCAGCGCCATAGACAGTTAGCAACACGCGCATTCGAAAGGGCCATGCCATGCATATCAAATCCGATCTGGCCGAT